>JAIRZS010000311.1 GCA_031267115.1 Treponema sp. | reverse complement strand
CCTGAGATCAAGAAAGGTTTGGAGGCGCGGAAAAATCGGGAAGCAAAGGCGGATGTGTGAAACATGACCGGAAAAACATTAAGAACAGAATGGCTGTTATTAAATCTAAGGAAGCTGTTCCAAAAACTGAAGTTTTGGAACAGCCTCATTAACAATGTAAATTAATTCTGAGGGCAGCCAAGGTAAAAAGGTAAAAAAACCGAATAACAATTAAGCTGAAAATTGATTTTTTAGAGGAACGCGCAAGGGATTGGAGGGGTGCGAAGCAGACCCGCCGAAGGCGGGGCCGGAGCGGCAGCGGAGCCCCGGAAAGCCCGGTCCGGCGCGTACGAACCTTTGGTTCGAAGCGCCGGATGCGCCCAATATAAACTTGATATTCGGACAATTAGGACAGAAGGAGGAAGATAAACGATGTATACGAGCATCAAGCCCGGAAAGCCCTGGCTGGATACCAACGGCAAGCGCATACAGGCGCACGGTTTTTCGGTTTTTTATAACAGGGCCGACAAACTCTATTACTGGTACGGCGAAAACAAGGAGTACACCAAACCCTTCGGCACGGTGTGGCATTGGGGGGTGCGGTGCTATACCTCGAAAGACCTGTATAACTGGGAAGACCGGGGCCTTATTATTCCGCCGGAGCCGGACGATCTTTCTTCGCCGCTTCATCCTACCTATTGCATGGACCGGCCCCATATTATCTACTGCAAAAAAACCGGCAAGTACGTGGCGTGGCTCAAGATCATGGCCGGCGCGACAAGCCAGTTTATGAGCGTATTGCAGGCGGACAGGTTTCCCGGCCCCTACCGGTTTGTGCATAAAATGTACAAGCCCCTGAAAATGGATACCGGGGATTTTGACCTCTATGCGGACCCTGAAACCGGGAAAGGCTACTTTATCTTTGACCGTCCGCATTTTGAAGTGGTTACGGCTACCTTAACAGAAGACTACACCGGCGTTACCAGGGAATACTCAGCGCATTACCAGAATCTGCGCATACCCTATACCCGCGAAGCGCCAACGCATTTTACGCGGAACGGCAGGCACTATCTTTTTACTTCCGGCACGACCGGCTACTGGCCCAACCCAAGCCAGGCCGCCGTGTTTGACGATTTTCACGGCGTGTACAAAGACCTGGGCGATCCGCATATTGGCGATAAAACCGGGACTTCCTTTAGTTCGCAGATTACCTGCGTCCTCAAAATCCCGGACAGGGAACAGTACATTGCCTGCGCCGACCGCTGGAAGCCGGGGGCGTTCAACACCTGGATGGCGGGGCAGTACCGCAAGATGGTGGTAAACGCCATGAAAGAAGGGGGCCGGGCGTATAACATGATGAAGCCCGATTATTCTGAAAAAGAGGCGGCGACACTGCCCGAAAAAAAGCGGCGGCATTTTGACAATACCTGTATCTCTGATTACGTGTGGCTGCCTATTGAGTGGCAGGGTGAAAAACCGGTTATCCGCTGGCGTGATGAGTGGCGGATTGAAGAGCTATGAAACTAAGAAAGGAAAGGACAAAATGAACAAACAGTTGATTATCAAAGGTTATGGCGGAGATTTTTCGATAGACTCCAGAATTCTACGGGCGCACAACTTTGGTTCGGCGGCGGGCGAGGCGGAATTGTTCGCGCAGATGGATGCATTTGCCGCGCTTGGGGGCAGGACCTTCGACACGGCGGCGATCTACGGAGATTATGAGTGTACCGGAAATTCGCTTAGCGAACTGGCTATCGGGAAATGGCTGAAACAGCAGCCAAACGCGGATGAATTTCATGTAATCACCAAGGGCGGGCATTACAGTCTTGCGGCACCGGCGGTTTCCCGCGTGACGACGGAAGATTTGCGGGCGGACATTGAACGGAGTCTCCGGGCGCTCGGAAGGGATACGATAGATGTCTATCTTCTGCACCGGGACAACCCCGGCATCCCCGTGGGGGAAATTATGGAATGCCTTGACGGGTTCGTCAAATCGGGCAAAATCAGGGCGCTTGGATCGACGTGGAAGACCAGCCGCATAATGGAAGCAAACACCTATGCGGAAGCCCGAGGCTTGCAGCCCTTTAGCTGCGCGGAGATTATATGGGGTCTCGCCGTTCCGCTGGGGACGAACATCGAACAGGCGGAGATGACCCGCGAAGAATACCTTGCCTGCCGGCGGATGGGGCTTACCGTTTTCGCGGAAGAGGCCGATCAAAACGGCATTTTTGCGGATTGGATCAGGGAAGACGGATTTGAGATCCCCGAAAACTTCGCGGGCAAGGCGACGCGTACCGTGTTTGAACGGGCAAAGCGCCTCTGTGAAGAACTTGCCGTTTCTCCCGAACAAATGGCGCTCGCCTATATTCTGAATAACAGCGTAAGCAGCGGCGTAGTGGTATCGGCATATGGAGAAAAGGCGATAAAAGATCTTATGGAATCAGCGGACCTTGTCCTGTCTGCGGAACAGACGGCATCACTGGATGAACCGCGGATTTCCTCATCAAACCTGTACAGCGGCGTCCTGCACACGGGCAGGATACAGACGATCGAGATTCCCGCTGTACCCGCTTCGTTTTCGATCTCAAAGATCATCTGCGGAACGTCCGGCCTGGGTTCCAATATTCCTATGGATGAGTCGTTTAAGATCCTGGACGCATACTTTGCGGCGGGGGGACGGACGTTTGACAGCGCGAGAGTGTACGGCATGTGGGGAAAGGGCGGGCAGAGCGCGAGCGAGCGCTGTATCGGGGACTGGATCAAATTGAATGGCATACGGGATGAGATTCAGATAATAACAAAAGGCTGCCATCCTGATCTTGCCGCTATGGATGTCCTCCGCGTAGGCGCGAAATACATAAGCGAAGACATTGAGGCAAGTCTTGGAAATCTGCAAACCGGCTATATCGACATCTATCAGTTGCACCGCGATAATCCGGATATCCCTGTGGCGGAGATTATAGAATGTCTGCATGGGTATGTACTGAGCGGGACTGTGCGCTCTCTCTCCGCTTCCAATTGGACGACGGCGCGTATTGGCGAGGCAAACGACTATGCAAAGAGCAGGGGGCTTACGCCGTTTACCAGTTCGGAGATAAACCGCAGCCTTGCGGTTTTCAACGGGGGCGCGGGTTCGGGTACGCTTGCGGCGTCAGATGAAGATTTGGCGTTTTACGCCGGGCGCGGCATTCCGATTCTTGCCTGGGGGAGCCTTGGGGGCGGGTATATCATCAAGGGCGTACAGGGGAAGCTGGACTCGCTCAATCCTGTATATATTGGACAATTCGGCAACGAAGCGAGCGACCAGCGCGTCCGCAATACGAAAATGGTCATGCGCGACAGCGGCCTGTCGGCGGAGGAACTGTGTATCGCATACCTTACAAACAATTCTGTTACGACCGCCTCGATTATCGGCGCAAGCGGCGCAGGGCAGATGGAAAAACTCATGAAGGCGGCAGGACTTATCATCCCGGAAGAGATAATCGCGGATCTTGAATTCCTGCCGGATCATGTCAGGACGGCCATGGAACAGGGCGCGGCCAGCCAGGGCAAACACCCGTTGGACAAACCTTTTGACATGGACTCCACGGTTAAAGAACTGATGGGCGATGATGATTACAAAGATATCCGTGAAGTCATCTTTGGGAATGCGGGGTCAAATCCCGCGCTCCTGGCCACGGTGAATAACCTTTCCCTGCGCCAGATACTGAAATTCCCCGGCGCAGAAGCGTCTGTTTCCGGGGAAAAGATAGAGGGATTTTTAGCGGCGATGAATACCCGCCGGTTGGAATTGCTGGAAGAGAGGAAGTGAAATATGAAAGCCATAAACTTAAAAACCGAATACCTTGTCAAACCCCTGGGGCTTGATATTGTCAATCCCCGCTTTTTCTGGAACTGCGAAGGCGGAATAAAGCAAACCGCCTACCGCGTCACGGCAGTCCGGGAAAGCGAAACAATATGGGACACCGGAAAAACACAAAGCAACCGGATGGCCCATATCCGTTATGAGGGGCTGCCCCTCAAAAGCCGGGACCGGGTTACCTGGTCGGTAACGCTTTGGGACGAAAACGACGCGGAGGGAGAAAAAATATC
>JAIRZS010000156.1 GCA_031267115.1 Treponema sp. | reverse complement strand
CCTCCCGGGGCCGGTTAAGGCCCGCGAGAAAAAAGCGGTATTCCTTCCTCGGCGCCCCGCCGGGAGAGGGCCGGGGGAAATCGCTCAAGGGACGGCCTGAAAGCCGCCAGACTTCCAATGCCCGCAGCAGGCGGTATTCGTCGTTTTCATGGATACGGGCGGCGCTTGCCGGATCGCAGGCAGCAAGTTCCGCCCGGAGCGGAGCGGCGCCCTTTTCCCGCAGTTCCGCCTTAAGGGCAAGCCGTACCGCGGCGTCGGACGGGGGCGCCGGGGGAAGCCCCAGGACAAAATTGGCAAGGTAAAAGCCCGTGCCGCCCGACACCACCGGGAATTTCCCCCGGCGGGCTATGTCCCGGACAGCCTCATCGGCCAGGCGGACAAATTCCCCGGCATTGAACTGCTCGGCGGGATCGCGGATATCAATAAGGTGGTGGGGGAGCCTGGCGAGAAGCTCCCGGGAAGGTTTGGCGGTTCCTATATCCATACCCCGGTACACCTGCATTGAATCGGCGGAGACAATCTCTATCGGGGGGAAAGAACCGCCGCTTGAAGCAAGCTGTTCCAAAACGGCTGTTTTGCCTGACGCGGTAGGGCCGAATAGCAGAAGGACAGGGACAGCCCCGCACGCTGCGGCGCGGGTCATTCTTCCAGGCGGAATTCAACCTGCCCGTAAAATACCTGGCGGGCGGCCAGCGAGACTACCTTTCCGTCATTTTCCTCGATCCCTTCATCCTTCAGCATAGAAAGCTGGAAAGACCTCCGCGAGGCGGCGGAGGTTATCTCGTACATGTTTCCGTCGTATTCAATTAATTCTTCAAGGGGGAATATCATGATAAGCAAATATACCGGGTTTGCGAAAAAATGTAAAGCGGCGACACATCTTCCCTGTCGGCAATTCTCAGTTTACCCGGCAGAAAGCGAAAAGACACCTTGCTTCTTACACTTTTTTGACTTCTCCGGCTTCGCGGTTAAAAAATCCCGAAAAATTTCTTCTTCCGCGCAAGGGATTGGAGGAGTTTAGCCGCGGCGCGGAGCGCCGGGGCCGGAGCGGATACGCGCAGCTCCGCAAAGCCCGGTTTCCGGCGCGGAGCGCCGGAAATGCGCCCAGATTCATATTCTATATATGAGAATCCCCGAAATCCTGAACCGCCGAGCCGGTACGGCGGCAAAAGTACGTGCGCTCTTGCCTTTTCTTTTTTTCTGTAGTATGTTTGTTCAATAATTGAACAAACCGTGCAGGGTCCGGAGCGTGTTTCGGCCGCCTGAATACCCCCGCATGGGTCATTTTGTAACATTATAAAATAAAATAGGATAATTGTCCCCAAATTCCGCAATTTTTGTAACTATTTAGTCGTAGCGTAATTTCAGAACTTTTCTTGTTCTCTAACGCTTTAACAAAGGGGGCTATCGCCCCCTTTCGCTCCCAATCGGCTCATTTCGGGGCTAAAAGCCCCTTCATTCCGCCGATTTTCGCTATCCCCACAGGTGGCTGAATAGTTATCAATTTTTTCAAAATACGATGGAAAACGAAGCGCCCGATACGGAATTTATCATTCTGGAAAATATTTACGATTCTCTCGAACAGGAGCTTTCCCCCCGCCAGCGGGATCTTGCCCAGGTTGCCGGGACATCCCTGGGAATGACCAACTCCATCCTGAAGCGGCTTGCGAGGAAGGGCTGGATTACCATAAAAAAACTTAACAGCCGGAATATCCAGTACGCTATTACGCTGGACGGGCTGAACGAGATTGTCCACCGCAGCTACCGGTATTTTAAACGGACCATCAAGAATGTGGCGTTCTATAAGGACAGCATTGACGAAGCTATTGTCAAGGCGAAGAAGAAAGACCTTACCACGGTCCTGCTTATCGGGGCAAGCGATCTTGAATTTATTGTGGAACATTCCTGCCAGTATTACGGCTTAAGCTTCTTTAAGGCGGCGGATATGTCGACGCTCAAGTCTTTAAGAGACAAAACCCTGGTGGTTTATTCCGAAACCATACCTGTCGAGAAAATCGGCCAGGACGCGGCGTCAAAACGGCATACCCTTTTCCTTTTCCGCATGATGCTGAGCAGCCCGGAATTAAACCCGGCGGATATGCCCGCCTCCGCCGCAAATTGAACGATTTAAACCGTTTAGATAAAGCGAGCGATTTGGGCGGTTTGGTAAAAACCCGCGAATACCGTTTCCGTTTCGGCCCTGCCGGGGGCGAGACCCGCCTTTTCTTTGGCGCCGCCCTGCCGTCGCCCGGGGAGATTGAGGCGGGCTTTGACGAAGCGGGGCTGGGTGTTTCCGGCGCCCTCCTGGTGTGCGACGGCAATACCGCCTTTTTTGCCGGAAAAATTTCCGGCGGGGCCCCGGTTTGCGTGCTTCCCCCCGGCGAAAGCGAAAAAAACTGGCTTTCTATTGAGAAGATACTTCTCGCCGCGCACAGGGCCGGCCTGGGCAGGGATTCCCTTTTTATCGGCGTCGGCGGCGGCGTGATAAGCGATCTGACGGCGTTCGCCGCGTCGGTATACATGAGGGGGGCAAGGCTCTGCCTGGTTTCTACCAGCCTTCTGGGTATGGCGGACGCGGCCCTGGGCGGCAAAACCGGCTTTGATCTTTTTGGGATAAAAAATATGGCCGGTACTTTTTATCCCGCGCAGGCGGTTTACCTGGCAATGGAAAGCCTTGCCACCCTGCCTAAAGCCGAATGGAAGTCCGGTATGGCGGAACTGATCAAAACCGCGGTTCTGGATGATGATAACGCGATGTTCGAAAAAGCGGCAAGCCTGCGCGGTAGTTTCACTGCCGGGCTGGAAGGGCCCGGCCAAACCGCGGACGGGCTTCTTCTTTCCTGCGGGGAAGCCCTCGCGCCGCTCATCGCCCGGTCCATGGAAATTAAAGGGAGAATTGTGGAAGCGGACCCGAAAGAGACCGGTACGCGGCGGGCCTTGCTCAACCTGGGGCACAGTTTCGGCCACGCACTGGAAGCGGCGGCCGGGCTGGGCAAAATTACCCACGGCGAGGCGGTTGCCTGGGGCATGGTGCGGGCCGCCGGGCTTGGCAGGCTGTGCGGCATCACCCCCGGGCCAGGGTGGAGGAGATTACGGAGCTTGTCCGGTCTTACGGATACGAAATAAAAGCCCCCCACCCCCTGGCGCCCGATACGGACAAATTGCTGCGCGCCCTGGCGAGCGACAAAAAGAAAAAAGCCGGAAAAGGCGTTTTTGTCCTTCCGGCGGAAAGAGGGGCCGCTCTTGTTCCTGTTTCCTGCGATGATCCCCGGCTTAAATTAATTCTGAATGGGAGTACCGATACATGAAACCCTCCGGATATTTTTTCGCGGTATTAGTTTTGTTTCTGTTTTTTACACCTTTCCGGGCCGCCGCCCAGGAAGACGCGTTTTCCCCCGAAGCCCCCGCGGATACGGCCCCGGTCGGCGATGACGCGGAAACCGGCGCTGACGGCGGCAGTTTTGCCGCCGAATCCGGCTCCGGCAGCGGCGACGGCGCTGCCGCCGGTCTGAGCATGGAAGGGGAAACGCCCGATAATGACAATACGGTATTCTTTATCCGTAATATTGATTTTGACATAACCGGAGCTACCCGTAAATTCGCCCTTCTCTACCATTCGGAAATTTCCCAGGGGGAACGGATTACAGGCAGGAAGGCGCTTGAGGAATACCGTCTGGATAAAATTCAGCTTTTGATGAACCAGCGCGCCCTGCAATCCGCCAATATTCTTTTCTTTGAAGGCGCCGCTCTTGAAGACGGTTCCATTCCGGTTGATCTGCTTATCATTACAAGGGATACCTGGAATATAATCGTACTTCCCAAACCGCAATACGACAGCAATAACGGTTTCGAACTTACCCTGAAAGCCCGGGATTACAATTTTTTTGGCACCCTAAGCCCCCTCCGCATTGATCTTGGGTATACGCTGGACGCCGACAGACTCTGGAATCTTTCCAGAGGCGCTACCAATTTCATGATAGACTCGGACATTCCTTTCAGGGCCTTTAACCTCAACTGGAATGTAAATTTCGATCATGAATTTTCGTATGTCTATAAGGAACCCCTCTTCTACAAAAACACTACCGGGCTTTCCCTGGAATTGCCCGTGGGTTTTACTACCGCCACATTCGGCTTTGACCAGTCCGTCACCGTCCACGAAGACAACCTGAAAGTATACCCCGACGACTATGTCGAAAGCATCCACGGAGAGCAATGGCTGCAGGTTTATTTTACCAGCGCGACTTACGTTTCCTGGAAAATTCCTACCCCGCTCGAAATAGGCCGTTTTGGAAGGCTTATCTATACGCCTAAACTGACCGGGCAGGTAAACTACCTTCCCGCGGGCCGGGGCTATATCGATGATTTGCGGCGGGGGCCAGCAATGACTCTGGGCCACAGCCTGGGTTTTGGCCGTATCGACTGGATCGATAATTTCCGCAGAGGCATTGACGCATCTGTCAGCAACAACAATACCTATAATTTCTACAAGCAGGACTGGGAAATTTACTATGACATTTCCACGGCCTATCATCATACTTTTACCGGATTCCTCGGCATGTCAGGCAGATTGCAGTATCGCCAATGGCTTGACGGATATACCAAGACCGCCGGCGACGTGATCCGGGGCGTTCTTGACAAGAGCTTGTGCGCCGACTCCATGCTTTCCCTGAACCTGGATCTGCCGTTACGGGTTTTGCGTTTTGTCCCGTCGCAATGGTTTAACACTTCCCGGCTCCGCATCTTTGATTTTGATCTTCATGTTTCGCCGTTTTTTGATATGGCCTTTCTGAACGACCCGGTAAACAATACCGGCTTTGCGTCAAAACCCGCCATGGGCGCGGGGTTTGAAGTGATTATCTTCCCCCTTACTTTCCGCAGTTTGTACCTTCGCTTCAGCGTCGGCTACGATGTCAACGCCACCATAAAGGCCGGCAAGCCCAACAAGTGGGACGAATTTTTTATCGGCATAGGGCATCATTTTTAAAGGGAAAAAAGGGGAATACCGATGGCGAATATCGCGGTAATAGGAACCGGCTATGTCGGTTCCGTTTCGGGCGCCTGTCTCGCGGACTTCGGCAACCGGGTAATCTGTGTCGACAGTAATGCGGACAAAATAGAATCCTTTAAAAAAGGGATCGTCCCCATCTACGAACCGGGGCTTGACGCCGTGATAGAACGGAACATCAAGGCCGGAAGGCTCATGTTTACCACGGACATGGCCTTCGCAATCAGGGAAACCAATGTGGTATTTATCGCCGTCGGCACCCCGCCCGCGGAAGACGGCGGCGCAGATCTCAGCCATGTGGAGGCCGCCGCGCGGGAAATAGGGCAGCTTATCAACAGCTATACCGTCGTGGTCAACAAGAGCACAGTCCCTGTCGGTACCGGGAGCAAGGTTTCCGCGTGGATTCGCGGGGAACTTGAAAAACGGAAACTGGATATTCCCTGCGATGTTGTTTCCAATCCGGAATTCCTCCGGGAAGGTTCGGCGGTTTTTGACTTTACCCACCCTGACCGGGTAGTAATCGGTAGCGACAGCGGGCGGGCCCGGGAACTCATGAAAGAAGTGTACCGGTCCCTGTATCTGAACGAAACCCCCTATATCGAAACGAATGTAGAATCGGCGGAGATGATAAAATACGCCTCCAACGCTTTTCTCGCGGTAAAGATAAGCTTTATCAACGAGATAGCCAACCTGTGCGAAAAAACCGGCGCAAATGTGCAGGATGTAGCCAAGGCTATGGGCAAAGACGGGCGGATAGGCTCAAAATTTCTCCACGCCGGCCCCGGCTACGGGGGTTCGTGCTTTCCCAAAGACACCAGGGCGCTGGCGAGAATAGGCCGCGATGCCGGGGAAGTCCAGAATATTGTCGAAACAACGATAAAAGCCAATGAGTCGCAAAAGCTGCGGATGGTTAGAAAAATAGAAGATGCCCTTGGGGGCCCCGGTTCCGTCACGGGAAAAACCATTGCCGTCCTCGGCCTTGCCTTTAAGCCTAATACCGACGACATGCGGGAATCCCCGGCCATCACCATCTGCGGCGAATTGATCCGCAGCGGGGCGCTGCTGCGCCTTTACGATCCCGCAGCCATGAAGGAGGCGGCCTGGCGGCTTGAATCCTTCAGGGGCGCGGTTTGCTTTGCCTCCGATGAATACGACGCGCTGGAAGGCGCCGCGGCGCTGGTACTGCTGACCGAATGGAACCAGTTCAGGAACCTTGATCTTGTTAAAGTCAAAAAACTGCTCGCCCTGCCCTTTTTCTTTGATTTCCGTAATGTTTATAAACGCGAGGAAGCGGAAAAGGCAGGCCTCCGCTACTTTGGAGTGGGCAAGCGGTGAAAATCCTGGTAACAGGCGCCGCCGGCTTTATCGGCATGCATCTCTGTGAAAAGCTGGCGTCCGCCGGGCATACCGTTACCGGCATTGATAACATAAACAGCTATTACGACATTAATTTAAAATACGCGCGGCTCAGCCATTCAGGCATAAAACGCGAAGAAATCGCCGGCGGCAAAACTGTAGACAGCGGGAGCATTGCCAATTATTCATTTGCCAAACTGGATTTAACCGACGGGAAATCGCTGTTTAAACTTTTCGAAACGGGGAAGTTCGACTATGTCTGCAACCTCGCCGCGCAGGCCGGGGTGCGTTACAGCCTTGAAAACCCCCATGCCTATATCGAAAGCAACATCACGGGTTTTCTCAATGTTCTTGAGGCGTGCAAAAACTATAAAATAAAGCATCTTGTTTTTGCGTCCAGTTCTTCAGTCTATGGCTTAAATCAAAAAATCCCCTTCTCGGCTTCGGACACGGCGGATCACCCGGCCAGCCTTTACGCCGCGACAAAGCGCTCCAACGAGCTTATGGCCCACGTCTATGCCGGCCTTTTTGGGATTCCCTGTACAGGGCTTCGGTTTTTTACCGTTTACGGCCCCTGGGGGCGTCCCGATATGGCCTATTTTAAATTTGCCAGCGCCATTTTCAATAACAAACCCATAGAAATATATAACAACGGAAACATGCTTCGCGATTTTACCTTTATCGACGATATTATCGAAGGCATAACAGCCGCCCTTGATCACATTCCCCCGGCAAATAAAAATTTCAACGCC
>JAIRZS010000119.1 GCA_031267115.1 Treponema sp. | reverse complement strand
GGGGTGCTTGCCGGGCTTACGGCGATTATTCTTACCGCCCGTATCAGTTCGGGCCAGCCGACGGCGGGCCAGGGCTACGAGCTTGACGCTATCGCTGCTACCGCCATAGGCGGCACCAGCATGATTGGCGGTTCAGGCACTGTGGGCGGCACCATTATGGGATTCATCATTATCGGTATTATGATAAACTCTATGACTTTGCTGGGCGTGTCCTCTTATTACCAACAGATTGTAAAAGGCTTCATCATTATAGCAGCGGTTATGCTGGACATGGTCATCAAGCAGAGGGGGAAATAATAGCGTTAATGTGAATAAGGGTTTCCTAAAAACTTTGTTTTTGGAGACACCTAATTATACACTTTTTTCCAGGAGGAAAAGGATGAAGAAGAAGATTGGTGTAATCGTTCTTGGTTTGATGGTACTCTTTGCCGCAAACCTCATGGCCGGAGGCGGCCAGCAGCAACAGCAGCCATCAAGCGGCGGGGCAAGAAAATGGCGCATCGCTTTTTTGGCAAAGGGCAACATGGATGTGTTTGTAAAAAACATTTCCGATGCGGCTCTCAGGCGGGGACAGGAGCTTTCCGACAAGTGTACTGTTACGGTGTTCGATGCCGAAGGCGACATGAACAAGCAGATTCAGCAGGCGGAAGACGCGATAACGCAGCGCTTTGACGCTATTGTTCTTATCGCCGTTGACTACGACGGAAGCGCGCCGATTATCGACATGGCGGAGAGGGCGGGGATCCTTCTTGTCGGCGATAATACCACCACAAATAATATCAGCAAAGTAACCTATGTCGGTTCCGATGATGTTGACGCGGGCAAAATCCAGGGCGAATACCTCAAAACCAGGCTTAAACCCGGCGCCAGGGTATGCTATATGATGGGCCCCATCGGCGTTTCGCCCCAGATTTTCCGCAAACAGGGCATTGAAGAAAGCCTCTTTAACGACAGGTCCATGAATATCCAGCTTCTGGAAGAGCAGACCGCCAACTGGAGGCGCGATACGGCTATGAGTCTCGCCGAAGACTGGCTTACAAAATACAATAACAACATTGACGCCATTATTTGCCAGAATGACGATATGGCTATGGGCGCCCTTGAGGCGGCCGAAGCCAAAGGTGTAAAAGACAAAGTAGTCATTGTTGGCGTTGACGCCATTACCGACGCGCTTAAAGCCATTGAAGCCGGACGCCTTGACGCGACTGTTTTCCAGGATGCCGCAGGCCAGGGCGCGGGCGGTATTGACGCCGCGATCAAGCTCCTTGAAGCAGGCCAGAAAAAAATGCCTGATGTCTGGATTCCCTTCAAGGCGGTTACCAGGGACAACGTATCCCAGTTTATGTAAACTTTTATCCAGAGATTCAAGGCCGGGCTTAAAGCCCGGCCTTTTTTAATGCCGTTCCGTGATTTAAGAAAAATTATCATTTTTTTCCCGCCGAATTAAAGCAAAAGGGCATGTTCGACCCCTAATAAGAGTATGAATAAATTCGCTCTTTTATCGTTTTTGCCGGGCCGCCCGCCCGGTTTGGTTCTTGCTGCCCTGCTCCTTGCCGGGCCGTCTTTTCTCGCGGAGGCCGGGGATACGGGCAAAACTGTTTCCGGCAGCGCGGCAAAGCAGGCTCTTTTGCCGGATTTTTCGGCAAGCGCCCTCTGGACCGGGGCCTGGGATTTGCCGGGGAATATTACCAACCGGGGGGATTTCCGCCTGGGGGCCTTTGGGCTTCTTGCCCGGACCCAGGTACTCGACAAACGCCCCGGCTTTTTCTGGGAAAACCTGGAAACCGGGAACACGGCCCTTTCCGGGGGGCTTTACCACAACCAAACCGGATCCAGGCTGCTCTACGGTACGATCGAGGAATGGGGCCTTCCGGCGCGGCTCCGTAATCCCTGGGGAAAATCAACGCCTTTTGCGGATACCCGCAAGCCTATGGCGGCGGATCTCCGCACCGGGCCGTCTTCTACGGCGGAAACTGAAGCCTACCTCTACCTTGGCAGCCCCTGGCTTAACCTGTTCTCCCCAAACGCCTTTTTCCGGCCTTACGCTGCGGCCCAGTTTGACGGCGCCTTTAACCATTCGTTCGGAGCGGGGCTGGATACCCGGCTTCCCGCGAAAACCGGGCTGCGGGCCGAGGGCTTCTACACAGGCCGGCGTCTCGCGCCCCGCGAGGCCTCCGCGTGGTTTTCGGAAACGCCCCCGCTTCCGGAACGGGACGCCAGGCTCTACGGCCTCGGCCTGCTCTTGAACAGGCCGTTTTTTTCCGTCGCGGCGGACACCGCCCTGTCGGAGACCTTTGCCTGGGGCCGGGGGCTTTACGGCAACATGGCCCTGCGGCTTGGGGGCAGGCCCTGGGAACTCAACCTGGGGATAACCGGCGCGGATAAACGTTTTGTTGACAGGGCGGGATCGGCGGCCGGGGCGGCTTTCCGCGCCGCGGGCCGTTTCGAGTGGAAGTGGAAACGGACAAGCTTTATCAGAGGCGGCCTGGATATCCGTTCTCCGGAATTCGGCGAAAATTTTGACCGCGGCGCTGTCTCCCTCTACTACCGCTTTCCCTCAAATTTAAAAACAGGGGGATTCCTCCCGTTCAGGCCGGTAAGGGTAAGCGCCGGAATCAGCCGGGACGCCCGGAACCGGGATAAAATCGCGGACAAGGCGGAAACCGGCATAGGCTTTAATCTGGGACCTTTTGGCTTCGGGTTTCAGGGTTCGGTAAGCGGCGTCAGCGCGGCGGCGGCGGAAGGGGCTGTCTTGCCTTTCCCGGTCCCGGCCTCCTGGGAATTCGATGCCGCCAAAATTTCGGGGAACGTCTCCTTCCCGGTAAGCTTTCTGAGTTTCAGGCTAAGGGCCGGGTACGCCGCGGCAAACGGAAAAGCCCCTGTCTGGGATTTCTCCCTGGGCGCCTCGGTACGGGGCAAGCTGGGCCGTTTTAGCCTCAAGCTAAGCGCGCCGGAATTCCCGCGGGAATGGGCCTGTTCCCTGTCGTGGCGGCTGCATCTGGAAACAAAACGCAAGAAGCAGTAACAGTTTTTGGTTTTGGGCGCATCCGGCCCTGCGGGCCGGACCGGGCGGGTGCAATTTCTTTTTCGGGGCATTTAGGCAGCCATGATGAAGTCCCGAACCGAAGCGCCCCACATCCCGCTTTCTTCCTTAGCTTTAAGCGTTACCATCTCCTGGGCATTGCCC
>JAIRZS010000047.1 GCA_031267115.1 Treponema sp. | reverse complement strand
CCGAGCAGATCGCCTTTGCCCACCACGGCTCCCTTTCCCGGGAAGTCCGCCACGCGGTGGAGCAGCGCCTTGCGCAGGGCCGTCTTTCCTGCGTGATCGCCACCAGCTCCCTGGAATTGGGAATAGACATAGGCGGCGTGGACGAGGTTATCCTGGCCGGATGCCCCGGCTCCGCGGCGGCGGCTTTGCAGCGTATAGGCCGTTCGGGGCACGGGGTAGGCCGGGTCTCGCGGGGGATCATCGTCCCCTTCCACGGGATGGACCTGGTAACGGCGGCGGCCCTTTCCGGGGCTGTCGGGGAAAGGGAAATCGAGGAAAGTTACCCGATTGAAAATCCCCTGGACATACTTTCGCAGGTAATTCTGGAACTGTGCGCGGAAAAAAAACAGGGGGGAAACCGGCATACCGGCGAACTCTACGAAACCCTCCGGGGTTTTTATATTTTCAAAAACCTCCCCCGCGCTTCCTTTGACGCGGTAATAGCGATGCTGTCGGGGTATTACGGCGAAGGCCGTATCCGGGAACTCAGGGGGCGGCTCTGCCTTGACCGGGACAGCGGGGAGCTTTCCGCGGCGAAGGGCCTTTTGCAGACGCTTTACACCGCGGGCGGGGTAATCGCCAACCGGGGTTACTTTTCCCTGCGCCTTGGGGACGGGACAAAGATCGGGGAACTGGACGAGGAATTTGTCTGGGAGCGGCGCATAGGCGACAGTTTCGAATTCGGCTCAAGGGCCTGGACCGTCAGCGCCATAGGCAGCGAGGCGGTAACGGTTATCCCCGGGGAAAAACATTCGGAATTCGCCCCCTTTTTCCACGCCGACGCGGTGTTCCGCAGCCCCGTGCTGTCGCGCCGTATTCTGGAACTGTTTTCTTTTTTTACCGATAACAACGGCGGCAGCAGCGGCAGCGGCGGGAATGCCGCCTCCTTCCCCTCGTTCTCGGAAGCCGCGGCGGAGGAACTATCGGCCTTTATCATGGGCCAGGCGCGGGCGCAGGGCGGCGTCCCCCTGCCCGGCCCCTGCCATATTCCGGTCGAAATTATCGACGACCCGTCCCGGGCCGATGCGTACCGGGTTGTTTTTCACAGTTTCCGGGGCGGCGCGATAAACCACCCCTTCGGCATGGCCCTTTCCCGGTATCTGGAAGACAGCACCGGCGCACGGGTGGAAACCATGGCCGACGATAACGCGGTGTTCCTGTTCCTGCCCCGGCTTGCGGGGGAAGAGCCGGAAAAACTTATAAGCCGAAGTATACTTGCCATAGGCGGCGCGGACGGACAGGCGCTGTTCCGGAGGCATCTTGAGGCTTCGGGGATTTTCGGGGCGGCCTTTAGGGAAGCGGCGGAGCGATCGATTGTCCTTACAAAAACGGCTTTTGGGAAACGTACCCCGCTCTGGTTTATCCGGCAGCGGGCCAAGCGGCTCTTTGACGCGGTTTCCGGTTTTGACGACTTCCCGCTGACCGCCGAGACCTGGCGGAGCTGCCTCAAGGACCGTTTCGATCTTCCCGGCTTTGCCGCGCTGGTAAAAGACATTGCCTCGAAAGCAGTAATCCTGTCGTTCTTCCGTACCCGCCTTCCCACCCCCTTTTCCCGCGAACAGATGTGGAAGGACACGAGCGCCCACATGTACGAATACGACGAGCGGCCGGATCTCAGGGCGGCGGGTTCCCCGGGCAGGACGAGTCTGGCGGACCAAATCATCAGGGAGGCGCTTGAAAAACCAGATTCCCGCCCGCCCCTGCCGGCAGCCCTGGCGGCGGACTTTTGCGCGCGGCTAAAAAGGGAGCTTCCCGGCTGGGCGCCCGCCGACGCCCTTTCCCTCTGCGAATGGGTACGCGAGCGTATTGCCGTCCCGCTTGACGAATGGGAAAGCCTGCTTGCCGCGATTCCGGAGGAACTGGGGGAAACACTGCGGGCGGACCCGTCCCTTGGCGGCAGGATACTGCCGGTACAAAGGGAAGGGGCGGAGATTGCGGCGGTGGTACACCGGGACTTCGCGGAAACCTGGAAGGCCGGCGCCGCCTGTTTCCTCGGGCCCTGGCTCCGATTCCAGGGGCCTGTCAGCCCGGCCAGAATAGGAGAGGTCTTCGGGACGGGAGGGGCGGAGACGGAAAGCGCGATCTTTGCCCTTTGCGAATCGGGCGGGCTTGTCCGGGATGTCCGCGTCACCGGAACGGAAACAGTGTTTGTCTGCGACCGGGAGAACCTTGAGATACTGCTCCGCCTGTCGCGCAAAAAGAACCGGCCGCGTATTTCCGAAAGGCCGGCGGCTGTCCTTGTCCCCTTCCTGGCAAGGCGGCAGGGCATCCTTATTTGGGACGCGGGCAGCCGGGCGGCGGCCTCACCGGCAACAGCCGCCTCCCTTCCCTGGGAGAAGTTACAGGGCTATGCCGCGCAGATTTCGCTTTGGGACCGGGACATACTCCCGTGCCGGGCGGCGGGCCACGCCCCGGAAAAAACGGACCGGGAAATCGCGGCGGGAAGGCTTTTCTGGTACGGGGCGGGCCAGGGACGCGCCGCTTTTTCCGATCCCGCCTCCGCGGACCTGGTTTTGCCCGAAAGAAGGGGGGAGGAAGAACTGCCGGAACTGTTTCTGGCCCACCGCGCCTTTTTTGAGAGGGAGCGGGATTTTTGGGAGATCAGGGAAGAGCTGGGCCTTGACACCCGGTCCTGCGCGGAGGCTATTTGGGATCTTGCCTGGCGGGGCCTCCTTTCCTCGGATACCTGGGAAAGCGCCCGCCG
>JAIRZS010000291.1 GCA_031267115.1 Treponema sp. | reverse complement strand
AAATCCTGGGCCATTGCCCGGAGGCGCATGGCTTCGATGTGCTCGCGGTGGTTGTACCAGGCCCAGACCGCCCAGCCTATGGTGTTGTAGATGGCGCTGGGGGTCAGGTCGTCAAAGATAAAGCCGGTCCCCGCGCCGGTTTCCTGGTCGAAATTTTCTACGGTGTCGGCGAGGCCGCCGGTGTTCCGCACGATGGGGAGGGTCCCGTAGGCGAGGGAGTACATCTGGTTAAGCCCGCAGGGTTCGTAGCGGCTGGGCATCAGGAAGAAATCGCTCCCCGCTTCGACGAGGTGGCTGAATTTCTCGTCGTACTGGATTTTCGCCTTGAAGTTGGGAAGGCGCGACGAGAGGCTCATGATTTCGTTTTCGCACCAGGGCTCCCCGGTCCCCAGGAGCAGGAGCTGGAGGTTCATGTCCCGGCAGATGGAAAAGGCCGAACCGTAGGCCGGGCCGAACAGCTCCCCGACCCCTTTCTGCTCGGTAAGCCGGGTGACCATGCCGATTACCGGCACCGAGGCGTCTACCGGAAGGCCGAACTCTTTTTGCAGGGCCTCTTTTGCCTTTGCCTTTCCGGCCATGTCGGCGGCGGAATAGGGCCGGGGGAGGAACGGGTCTTTCCGGGGGTTCCACAGATCGGTATCAATGCCGTTGAGTATGCCCGAATAGTCATTGCCCCGGTAGCGGAGCGCCCCGTCCAGGCGGAACCCGTGGGCGCCCATCCGGGTCTCGCGGGCATAGTTGGGGGAAACGGTGTTGAGCTTGTCGGCGGAGTAAAGCCCCGCCTTGAGGAGATTCATCATGTCCCAGTCCTCAAAGCCGGCGTTGAAAAAAACGTCCCAGCCCAGGCCGGTGTACTGGTAATTGTCCTTGCTGTAGATTCCCTGGTAGCCCAGGTTGTGAATGGTAAGCACGGATCCTGTTTTGCCGAATTCCGCGTCATGCCCCAGGGGGCGCTCCCAGAATTTGAGGAACACCGGCGCCATTGCGGCGGGCCAGTCGTGGGCGTGGAGTATGTCCGGGAACCAGCCTATCTTGCGGCAAAGCTGGAACAGCGCCCGGCAGAAAAAGGTAAAACGCCGGGGGTTGTCCAGGAAATCGGGCTCCGAGGGGACGCCGTAAATGCCGTCCCTGCCGAAGAATTTTTCGTGCTCGATAAAGTAGGTCTTTACCGCCTGCCCGCCGGGCGATCCCGGCATATCGGCAGTGTAGACGGCGCTCCATTCCTCGCCGCCCCCTACCGGCACTCCAAGCTCGCCTTCAATCTGGGTAAGGCCGGAGCGGTCTATGCAGTAATACCGGGGCAGCGCGATGCGCACATCGTGGCCCAGCTTTGCCAAGGCGATCGACAGGGCCGAAACCGCGTCGGCCAGGCCCCCGGTTTTGGCGAAAGGGACCGCCTCGCTGGCGGCCATTAGTATTTTCATATAAAAGCACCTTTAAAAAAACGAAAACGCCGAGGGTAAAAAGCTTTTGCAAAACTTCAGTTTCGCAAAAGCCTCCGCCGTCAAAATGTTTCCATATAAAATGTTTTCATCAAAAAGTTCCCGGTTAAAATGTTCCGAATTAAAATGTTTCTACCATGGAAAGGCCGTGTTCCCTGAGTATCTTATGCCCCCGCTCATGATCTTCCAGTTTGAAAATAATAACCGCCTTGTTCACCTTGTTTTCCAGCGAAGCGTAAAGGTACTCGATGTTTACATTGGCCTCTTTGAAGAATTCCATTACCCTTGCCAGGCTCCCCGGAACATCGTCAATTTCCACCGCGGCGACATCGGACACCCGCGTGGTAAAGCCCGCCGAGGTCAGCGCCTTTAGTGCGTTGTCTTCCCTGTCCACGATAAGCCGCAGGATGCCGAAATCGGCGGTATCGGCGATGCTGATGGCCCTGAGGTTGACGCCGGCATCGGCCAGCGCCTTTGTCACATCGCCCAGACGGCCCGCGTTGTTTTCCAGAAAAACCGAAATCTGTTTAATCGCCATGTTTCTCCCCCTGTCTAATGGTCTGTATAGCCTGACGGCCTATATGGTCCGCTTGTCAATAACCCGTTTTGCCTTGCCGATAGATCGTTCAATGGTTTTGGGTTCTACCAGTTTTACTTTTACCGCTATTTGCAGCTTGCTTTTCATAACATCCGCGATCCTGTTCCTCAGCGTTTCAAGCCCCCGGGTCTCGTCGCTGAAGAATTCCCGCTTTACCTCGACCTGAAGCTCGATTTCGTCCAGATGCGTGGCGCCCCGGTCCACGACGATTAGGTACTGGGGCTCGGTCCCTTCAATCTCGAACAGGGCGTGCTCAATCTGGCTGGGGAATACATTTACACCCCTGACAATAAGCATGTCGTCTGTGCGGCCGAAGAGCCGGTGCATCCTGGCCGTAGTCCTGCCGCAGGGGCAGGGTTCGTCCATAAGGTAGGTAATATCCCGGGTCCGGTAGCGGAGCAGGGGCGTCCCTTCTTTGGTCAGGGTGGTAAACACCAGCTCCCCCTTCTCCCCTGCCGGCATCTGTTTGCCGGTCACCGGATCGATAATCTCCGGGTAGAAAAAGTCCTCGTTGATATGCAGCCCGTCCTGGACCTCGCACTCAAAGGAAACCCCCGGCCCGATAATCTCCGTAAGGCCGTAAATGTCGTAGGCCTTCATCCCGTAGCGTTCCTCAATCTCCTTGCGCATATTCTCGCTCCAGGGTTCGGCCCCGAAACAGCCCTTGCAGACGGGCAGCCCGCGCAGGTCTATCCCCGCGTCCGCAGCCTCCTCGGCCATATAAAGCGCGTAGGAAGGCGTGCAGGTAAGCATGGTAGAGCCGAAATCCTGCAATACCATAAGCTGCCGGGAGGTATTCCCGCTGGACATGGGCAGCACCTCCGCGCCGATATTCAGCGCCCCGTAATGCGCCCCCGGCCCGCCGGTAAAGAGGCCGTACCCATAGCAGTTCTGTACGATATCGTCCCTGGTACAGCCGGCCGCCGCCATAGTCCGCGACATAGATTCCCGCCAGATATTGATATCTTCTATAGTATACTCGTCAACCACAGGCTTGCCGGTAGTGCCGGAACTCATGTGCACCTCCACAATCCGGTCCTTGGGGCAGGCCAGCAGCCCGTGGGGGTAATTAAGCCTGAGATCGTCCTTGGTCGTAAAGGGCAGATTCTCAATATCCTCCAGCCGGTGTATATCGCGGGGCTTTATGTCCATTTCGTCCATCTTCTGGCGGTAAAAGGCCACATTCGCGTAGAGCTTTTCCACCAGATTCTTGAGGCGCGCCAGCTGGAATTTTTTCCTCGTACCCGGATCCATACATTCACATTCAGGGTTAAATATCATAGCACCATCCTTTTTTTTGCGAAAACCCGGGTTCCGGCCCGGTCCAACCTAAATAATAGCCCAAAACCGAAAAAAACAAAAGGGGCGGGGGAGAAGACTCAGGATTTTCGTATTTGGATTCGGAATTTGGGCGCATCCGCGGGCCAGCCTGCCCTACGGACAGGCTGGCCCGCGGACCGGGCTTTACGGGGCTGCGCGTGTCCGCCCCAGCGGCCCCGCTCCGGCCCCGGCGCTCCGCGCCGTGGCTAAACCCCTCCAATCCCTTGCGCGGTTCCGTCATGTCTGCCGGGACGCGCTGCACGGGGAATTGATCCCGTACCGCTAAATTGCCGCCGTCGCCGCCCGGCGCGGGGGAACAGCGCAGCCGCGGCCTCGGCAAGGAGACCCAGGGGGCAAAGCGGAGATTCGCCGCGCAATCTATAATATATCTCCATATTCAATTCCGGTTACGATATTATTTTCGTAGTAAAATATTAGGCCAACCTTCGCATTATTTACCACGATACAATATAATATGCACATTCCTACAGAGTACTGCATATACAGGCGCTAACACACCATCGCAAGACCTCCGC
>JAIRZS010000286.1 GCA_031267115.1 Treponema sp. | reverse complement strand
GCCAAGCCGCCGAGCGCCCTTATTCTGCGTATGCGGGACGTGCCCGCCGTGGATGCCACGGGCATCATCGCCCTGGAATCCTTTCTGGACGAATGCCGGTCCCGGAAGATCCGGCTTTTTATCAGCGAAATCCGGGAGCAGCCCAAAAAGGCCCTGGAAAAGGCGGGGTTCGTGGCCAATCTCGACGCGGAAAACATGGCCGTTACGCTGGAAGAGGCGATATGGCGCTGCCGCTGAGTCCTTAAACCGCTTGGCTCGTATTTCCCCAGCCTGGAAGAAGTTTTACCGCGAATATGTTTTTCCCAGCCCGGCACTTTATTCCTCCGCTTCCGGCAGATACTTCCAGTAGCGGCGGGGCATGAACTGTTTTTGCAGTTTCTGATTAGAGCGGGTTTCGTTATTGATAACCCGGTGGTAGCTCCGCCAGAGCGCCTCCCAGGGATCCTCGTTCCGGCCCTGTCCGGCAATACCGCGGTCTGTCTCCGCCAAGGGGAGGATCCGGGCGTCCGCGGCGGGGGAGCGGACCAGGGCTAAGCCGCGGCGCTCGTCGATGATCGCCCAGGCGCTTTCCCCAAAGCGGATCCTAAAGTGGCCCGCTAAACCCGGCAGGACGAAGTGGTCCGGCGCGCAGCGGGCTAGGTGAATCCCTTCGGGGCCGGGCGAAAACCGGAGCAGCCCCCGGAGCCGGTCCAGTTCCTTCCAGACCTTGTAGGCCGCGCCGAGGACCCTTTCCACGTCCGGGTCCCCCCGGTCCGCGGCCGCTGTCTCCGCCGCCCGCCGCGCCTCCGGGGACAAAAAACCGCCCGGCGCCCGCAGCCCCGCATCCAGAACCTTCAGGGCAAAGCAGACAAGCTCCGCTTCAATGGGAAGCTCACTCATCCAGCCCCGGACAAAGCAATCGTAGGCGTTGGCGGAAAGCCCATGGAGCCGCCGCGCCGGCGAAACGTCCAGGACAGTCTCCGCCACAATGGCCGCCGAAGACGCCGCCAGAAACGCGGCGAGATCCGGGGAGGGCGGTCCGGGTTTTGGGCCGCCCGACGGGCTCTCACCGAACAGGTCCGGCTGGGCCTCCCCCGAAGCCTGGGTTTCCCAGCCCCGCCGGACAGGTCCGCGGACAGGGCCCGGAAGCGCCGCTGCCCTGTCCTCCGCCCGGCAAACCCGGTCAAGTATGGCGAAAAGCCCCTCAAGGGAGCCGTCGTAGACATATTCGGGCATCGAAAACTCTTGCATAATACTATACAGGCGTTTATATATTTTGACAATGCCCTTTGGACGATCAACCGACCCTGATAAGGCCCCGGCCTTTGCCACAGAACTCCTCTAGCGCGGTTGCATCCTCTCGCAAAATGCTCTACATTAAAAAGGCACGGAGGGTTGTTATATGCAGTCCATTGAGTTTGATTCAGTGGTAAAGGACGGGGTTATTCCTATTCCCGAACAATATAAAAATATTCTGCCGGTTTCCGTTAAAGTGATGGTCTTTCCCGCTGCCGATAAACCAATCAAAGATCAAAGTGACAATATGAACTGGTTGGGAAGAATATACAAAGTAGAGGCTTTTAAACCCGGCAAACGTGAAGAGCTGTATGCCAGATAAGGTATTCATTATTTATACCGTAATCGAAAGTTTTCGTATTTACCGGGCTTATCAGTTTTCCCATTGGGATTGCCTTATCATAGCAGCCGCTCTTGAGTCTCAATGCAAGATATTGTTTACAGAAGACTTGTCCGATGGTCAAATTATTGATGGAATTTTGAATATTAAAAATCCTTTTAACAATGAGTGAAAAGATGGGAACAGGCCGATCAACCGACCCTGATAAGACCCCGGCCGCCGCCGGTGAGACACTGTCCGCCCCGGGGGGTCACGACGAAGGTCTCCTCCACTCCAGCCATGCCGGCGCCGGGAACGCCCTTTTTGGGCTCCAGGGCGACGACCATGTTTTCTTCCAGGGGTTCGTCAAAGCCCCTGGCGATAACGGGAAACTCGTCGATGTTGAGACCCGTCCCGTGGCCGAGGAATTTTACCCGGTGCTGATTGTCAACTCCCATAAAACAGTCCTGTTCTTTTTCTGAAAGGCCCTCCGTGATGTCACGGTATATTTGCGAGGGGATTTCTCCGGGTTTCAGGCGCGCCGCAGTTTTAGCAAGCAGGTCGAGACAGAATTGCTGCGCCTCCGCAAGCTCTTCCGGGACCGAAGCGCCGAATAGATACGCCTGGGTCTTGTCGGTGAAGTAGCCCCTCAGGCCAAAGGCGACATCCGCAAAGACCAGATCCCCCGGTTTCAGTTTCCTGCCCCCGCCCTCCGCCAGGAGATTCGCCGGGCTGCTGCCCAAGCCGCCGCCGGGACCGTCGAAGCTGGAGGGGATCAGAGCATTGGTTCCAAAGCCAATCTGACCCGCGGTCAGTTCAACCTGGCTTTGGTGAAACCTCGGTATGCCGTGGTATCCCATGGCGTAGAGTTGACGGAGTATTTCGCCCATCAGATCCGCTTCGGTCATCCCCTCCCTGAGCAGGGCGGGAACCCTTTCTTCTAAAAGCGCACGATGCTGTTCCCCGGATCGTTTAAGCCAATAGATCTCGTAGGGGGATTTTACGCTCCGAACCTTTCGTATGACCGGGTCGAGAAAATGAATCGACCCGATGGCAAAGTTTTTCCTCAGCCGTTCCAGAACCGCCAGAGTCGCCGTGTCCCCTTCAAGGCAGACGTTGCCAAGCTTTCCCCCGTTTTTTTCCGCAATGTCCCGGTAGCTGGTTATGGGCATGATGTCTGTCAGGGGCGATTCCGCCCTCGCCCTTTCGTAGCTGCGCCGCACCCCGTAAAGACAGTTCCCTTCTTTATAGATGAGCAGTATCCCGTTCTGCATGGTCCCGGTAAAATAATACTGATTGACATTTTCCAGAATCACCGCCGTGTCCCAGCCGGGAAAACTTTGGTTCATCAGGGCGATAAACCTGGATCGCCGCTGTTCAAGTTCCTGTAGGGTAAGTTCCATATTGTGCTGTTCCTCACCGCAACTGTAGAGTCTGATTGAGTTGCATGTCAATGGACTTGCCCTGAGACAGACCTCCGCGGCGTTTATCTTGCCGGGAAATCGTGCTATACTGGGCCGCAGGGGTATTGGATGAAAATTCTGGTGTTCGGCTCGTTAAATATTGACCTGATCTTCCCGGTGGATCACGTGGTAAGGCCGGGGGAAACCATAGGCAGCGCTTCCCTGACCAGGAGCGCGGGCGGCAAGGGCGCCAACCAGGCCGCGGCGCTTGCCAAGGCGGGGATGGACGTGTATATGGCGGGGAAGATAGGCGCGGACGGCGAATTCCTGCTGCGGCTCCTCGAGTCCTACGGCGTTGACACGGGCTGCGTCAGCCGCTATGAGGGTGCCACCGGTCAGGCTATTATCCAGTTGGACCGGGACAAGCAGAATGCTATCCTGTTGTTTTCCGGCGGCAACGGCCGGATCACCCTGGATGAAATAAAGGGAACCATAGGAAAATTTGACCGGGGCGACACCATCGTTCTGCAAAACGAAGTGGTCCGCATGGCAGAAATTATGGAAACCGCTCACGAGCGGGGTCTGCGTATCTGCCTTAACCCGTCGCCCTGGGACACAAACATAGGGGCGCTGCCCCTGGACTTGGCGGACCTTTTCTTTGTGAATGAGATTGAGGGCGCCGCCATGGCGGATCTGTCCGGGGCGCCGCCGCGGCGAATCCTAGATCGTCTGGCGGAGCGGTTCCCCACAGCGGAGATAATCCTCACCGCCGGGAAAGAGGGCGCCTACTACGGGTTTCAGGGGATCCGCGAAAAGGGCGACATTGTTGATCTGCCCGTGGCGGACACCACCGGAGCGGGGGACACCTTTACCGGCTACTTCCTCGCCGCCCGCTCGCGGAACTTTTCCGTGGGCGAAGCGCTGGCCGCCGCCTGCAAGGCCGCTTCCATTGCGGTTTCCCGAATGGGCGCCATGGAGGCGATACCTTTGGGTACAGAGGTCTTTTAGGGGAATTACAGCAGTCGAGGGGGTTTCCCCTGCTGGGGTTATGCTAAAACGACGAATACCCGGAGCCAGGCAAGCTGTAGGCCGCGATAGCCACCACAACCCCATGGCCCCGTCCCTGGTTTTTCCCCGGAATCCCGGTAGTATCTATTGATTTTTCCCCCGTTTCCGCCGATATTGTTCTACATGTATTTTATTGGGTTGTCGGCGGCATGTTCCTTTGATCATTCCTCTTTAAGTATTTGCTTTTTTGCCCCCCAGACTGTGTCAAAACCCCATGTTATCTTTAGCAAAGCGGTCACTGCTGTCCGGTTAAAACCGAATAAAAAATAAAAAGCTTGTATCTTTACCCTTAAAAGAGTATAAAGAAATCACGACAAACCTTTATACCATAAGGAGATACAAGCTATGACGAAGTATACCACCGTATTGGCCAGTTTGTTAAGCCACCTGAGCAGATCCGATTTTGAAAAGGCCGTAAAAGCGCATCAGGC
>JAIRZS010000345.1 GCA_031267115.1 Treponema sp. | reverse complement strand
GAAGAAGGTCAAAGAAAGGACTCCAGAGCAAGAACTTATTCGACTTTGCGGTAAATCCGGGAATATACGTACCAACTTAAGGACCCCGTATTGCAGGCAGGGCCGGGGATTGGTACAATTGCCGTTAAGAGAGGTAAATCATGCAGGAAAAGGAAAATTGGATCACCCGGCGCTACGAGCTTCTGGCCGCGCAGGTGGTGAAAAACCTGGAATCGAGGCATTTTGAGGCGTATTATTGTAAAAACCGGGAAGAGGCGGCGGCAAAGGCCCTGTCCCTGATTCCGGAAGGGTCCCTGGTATCCTGGGGCGGTTCGGTTACCCTTCAGGAAACCGGGCTTATCGACAAAGTTTACAAGGCGGGTTTCCGGGTAATCGACCGGGACAAGGCCAAAAGCCCGGAAGAAAAGTCCGAACTCGGGCGCCAGGCCCTGCTCTGCGACTGCTTTCTTGCCGGCATCAACGCCATCGCCGAAGAAGGCGTCCTGGTAAATATAGACGGTCTCGGCAACCGGGTAGCCGCGACAATCTACGGCCCGAAAAGCGTTATTCTCACGGCGGGGATGAACAAGGTCTGCAAAACCCTGGAGGATGCGCGTTCGCGGGCGCGTAACTGCGCGGCGCCGTTCAACGCCCGGCGGGTAGGCACAAAAAACACGCCCTGTGCGGTTAGCGGTTCCTGCGGGAACTGCAAATCCCCCGAGTCGATCTGCACTTTTACCGTTGAAACCCGGCTTTGCAGGCCCGAAAAACGCATCAAAGTAATACTAATTGGCGAGGATCTGGGTTTTTAAAGCCAGCCGCCCGCCCCAAAGCCTCTCCCAGGCCGTCTGGCGGGCGGAATAAGCCCATAGATAATCTTCATCTTCTTGTTCCGGGCGCGAGGTGCCAGGCACCAAATTTCCGGATAAATTTTTATCGAAAAAATATGCCGAAGACAAATTTGGCAGGCGCGTCTTTAGTTTGCGCCCCCCGAAATACCTTAAAAAAGCAACCGAAGATCTGGATGCCTCATTGAGAAAAAAGTAACTTCAGGCCACAGCTTGACATATTCTCCAAAAAAATCTAGGATATTAGTTGACATTCGTAGATCAATTAAAAAAAAGGGTCGTTCGAGCGGCCCTTTTTTATTGGAAAGCGCGGGTGTAATACCCAAGAGCCCGCACACCGGTTCGCGGGGGGCTTTAGGGCGAATTTTTTATAAATACATAATTGCGGGGTATGAAACCGCGCAGTATTGATAATTCCCTGTCCAACGACAGATTTTTCGAAGAAAAATCTGATACCTAAGAACCCGCTCGCCGGCTCGCGAGGGAGCTTCAGGGCGAGGTAGTTCATTGCGGTCTTCCCAAAACTGCGGTTTTCGGGAAACATTCTGTTATAAATAAGGATGGTTTCGTGCGGTATACCCCCAGGGAAGCGGACCCGGTTTTTGATGCCATAGCGCCCGTAATCCAGGGTTTGGGCATGTCCCTTGTAGAAACGGCGGTTTCCGGGAACAAAGGTTCCGCAAGGGTCCGGGTGGTTATCTATAAAGGCGGCGGCGCGGGGGGCTTGCCGGGCGGGGCCGTTGGGGTAGATGATTGTTCCAGGGTACACCGCGCCATAGTTCCCCGGCTGGAGCTGGCCTTTCCAGGGGAGGATATTTATCTGGAGGTTTCTTCCCCGGGCGTAGACCGGCTTATCAAGGACGGCGCCGAATTCGCCCATTATATTGGCCGGGGGGTACGGTGTTACCGTACCGACATCGGCGACTGGACCGCCGGTATACTTAAGGCGGCGGGCGCGGAAAAAATCACCCTTCAAGAGAAGGGCGAAACGATAGATTTGAATTTAAGTATTATCGCCAAGGCAAAACTGGATTATTCGGCGGAATGATCCGCTGGCGTAATGACAGGAGGATAGAGCTGTGGGAACGGATATGTCGGAAGCTATTCACCAGCTAATTCACGACCGGGGAATTTCGGAGGAGCTGATTCTCAGAACCATTGAAAACACCCTTGTCGCGGCATATAAACGCCGGTTTGGAAACGCCGACAACGCCATAGTCAGGTGGAACGACGATAATCGGGAAGTGTCGATCTACGCGAAAAAAACCATAATAGACGGGGTTTACGATCCGGTTGCGGAAATAGACCTTGAAGAGGCCCGGGAGCTGAATCCCGAAGCCGAAATCGGGGACGAAATGCTCATCGAGGTTGATCCGAAAGATTTTGACCGAAGTTCGGTGCAGAGCGCCAAGCAGACCGCCCACCAGTCCATACGGGAAATCCAGAAAGACAGCCTCTACTCCGAATACAAGGACAAGGTCGGGGAGATTATCATAGGCTACTACCAAAGGGAAAGAAACGGCACGATTTATGTCGATCTGGGTAAAATCGAGGGAATACTCCCCAAAAAATACCAGTCGCCCCGCGAGGTGTACCATGTGAATGACCGCATCAAGGCGCTTATTACCGAGGTCAACAAGATCCCTGCCGGGCTTCAAATTGTGCTGTCCCGTACGCATACCGATTTCGTGCGGGCGATCTTTGAACTTGAGGTTCCGGAAATATACGACAAAACCGTGGAGATACACAAGATTGTCCGGGAGCCGGGCTACCGTACCAAACTGGCCGTTTATTCCAACCGGGAAGATGTGGATCCGGTCGGCGCCTGCGTAGGCCTCAAAGGGGTGCGTATACAGGCGGTGATCCGGGAGCTTGAAGGGGAAAAAATCGACATTTTAAAATACGATCCCGATCCTCGGCGTTTCATCAAAAACGCCCTGTCGCCTGCGGAAGTGCGGGATGTGATCATCCTGGACGAAAGCAAACACCAGGCTCTGGCTGTTGTTACCGAATCCCAGCTTTCCCTTGCTATAGGCAAGCAGGGACTCAATGTCAGGCTTGCCAACCGTCTTGTAGACTGGAATATTGACGTTAAGACCGACGCCCAGTTTGAAGAGATGGACATTTCCGCCGAGACCCGGCGGGCGGTGACCGAGCTTTTCGGGGACGCGGACGAATACGGGGAGGAGATTTCCCGTATCTCCGAGCTTCCGGGCGTGGATACTGCTGTAGCAGCCGCGCTTTTGGAAAACGGAATAGAATACATCGAAGATTTTCTTGCCATAGACACTGGCGAAATGGCCGCGCTCAAAGGGGTTACGGCGGAACAGCTCGATGAACTACGAAAAATCATCGAAGAATATGTGGAAATTGTTGAGGAAGACGAGGACGGTGACGGGGCGACAGAGGGTACGGGCGAAGCGCCGCAGGCGGAAGCTGAATGGGCCGCTTCCGGAGAAACTGCCGATGCGGAAGCCGAGGAGCTTGAAGAATACGAATGCCCGGAGTGCGGCGCGAAAATAACCCTGGATATGACAAATTGCCCGAATTGCGGCGTCGGGCTGAGTTTTGAATATGAGGAATAATGGCGGCGTCAAAAACCCGTTCGGGTTTTTGGATGTTCACACATAATACAAAAGGTGGATCATGGCTGAGGAATTAGATAACACCCAGAAACCAAAAGTCGAACTTATCAAGCGGCAAAAAGGCGAGGGCGAAAGTCCCGGCGGCGGCAAGAACGCGGCCGACAGTAACGGCAAAAATGTACCCGAAAGACCCCGCAAAGTTATCGTCGTTAAAAAGAAGGCGCCTGCCGCGCCTGTATCTCCCGTGCCTGCGTCTCCTGAGGCGGGGCCGGTAAAGAAGCCTCAGCCCAAGGTAGTGATCGCCAGAAGCGGCGCTAAAGGCCCCCAGGATGCCGCGGTCCGTGACGCTGTTCCCCGTGAAGAGCCGGAGACTGCGGCTGCCGGGCAGGACATAAGGGCAAAGACGGATTCCGCCCCGGCAGCCGGTGCCGAACAGCAGGTAAAAAAGCCGGCGGAAGAAGGCGGCGCCCCTCCTCAGCATACCGGGGAACGGAAAGCCGTTTCACTGCCCCCTACCCAGCGCCCGGCAATTGCCGCAGGCAAGGTAAGGGGCCGCCTTGTCGGGCCCAGGCCCGTGCGGGAAGACGGCAAGGGCGCCGCTGTCTTCACCCAGCGCCCCGCAACGGCGGCGGGCAGGGTAGGCGGCCGCCCGGTGGGGAACCGCGCCGGTAACGACGGCGGGTTTTCCGGCAGGCCCGGCGATCGCGCGGGCGGCCCCGGAAGGCCGGGCGGTTTTGGCGGGCAGTACGGCGCCGGGAGGGCCGGTGCTCCGGGGCCCGGCAGCAGGCCGGGCGGTTTTACGGGGAGGCCGCGCCCCGGCATTCCCGGCAGATCGGGCGGCCCCAGGCCGGGTGCGGGAAATCTGCCGCCGCCTGGGACTTCATTGGCTGATGGCGGCAAAGGTCCGGCGAAAAAAACGTTCAAGGCAAAAAAGGCCGTTTATCAGCACAGAGAACACGAGATGGAGGAAAAACTTCTCCAGACCAAGAAAAAAATAACCTCGATAATTAATCCGGTCCCCAAGTCCATCGATATTATGGAAGTTGTATCCGTGTCCGAACTCGCGAAAAAGATGAATCTCAAGGCCTCGGATCTGATACAGAAGCTTATGAGCATGGGCATGATGGTTACTATAAATCAGCAGATAGACGCGGAAACGGCCACAATCCTGGCCTCGGAATTCGGCGCGGATGTAAAGATCGTAAGCCTTTACGAGGAAACGGTAATCGAGAGCGAGGCGGACGACGCTGCTTCCCTGGCGCCCCGGCCCCCTGTTGTTACCGTGATGGGCCATGTCGACCACGGTAAGACCAAGCTTCTCGACGCCATCCGCAGCGCGGATGTGGTGGCCGGGGAATTTGGCGGCATTACCCAGCATATAGGCGCTTACACGGTGGACACACCCCACGGGCGCATCACCTTCCTCGATACACCCGGCCACGAGGCGTTTACCCGCATGAGGGCAAGAGGCGCCCAGGTTACCGACATTGTCGTGCTGGTTGTCGCCGCCGACGATGGGGTCATGCCTCAGACTGTAGAGGCTATCAATCACGCCAAAGAGGCGAATGTACCTATCATAGTCGCCGTGAATAAAATGGACAAACCGGAGGCCAATCCCGACCGGGTAAAGACCCAGCTTTCCGAACACCAGCTTATTCCTGAAGAATGGGGGGGGCAGACCATGTTTGTGGAACTGTCCGCCCTGAGAAAAGAAGGCATCGACAAGCTGATAGAATCGATACTGCTGCAGGCCGAAATTCTCGATTTAAAGGCGAATTACAACCACAGCGCGGAAGGGAAAATTCTGGAGGCCCGGATCGATCACGGCAGGGGCATTGTAGCCACGGTACTGGTTGAGCGGGGGACCCTCCATATCGGCGATTCCTTTGTAGCCGGCATATGGCCCGGAAAGGTAAGGGCGCTTTTTAACGACAGGGGGGAAAAAGTTACCGAAGCCACGCCCTCGATGCCGGTGGAAGTGCTGGGCTTTGAGGGAGGCCCCAATGCCGGGGAGCCGCTCCAGGTGGTAGACGATGAAAGGGTAGCCAGGGGGATTTCCGCGAAACGGCAGGAGCTCAAGCGTTTTGAGGACGCCAAGAACATCAGGAAAATCACTCTGGATAACCTCCGCGATACGATTAACGAAGGGGCTATTCAGGAACTCAAGGTTATTATCAAAGCCGACGTGCAAGGTTCAGCGGAAGCCCTCCGTTCCAGCCTTGAAAAGCTTTCCACCGCGGAGGTGCGGCTTCACGTTATTCAGGCACTTCCCGGCGCGATCAACGAGGGGGATGTCGATCTGGCTATCGCGTCCAACGCCATTATTATCGGTTTCAACGTGCGCCCGGTGCCAAAGGCAAAAATGCTCGCGGATCAGGAAAAAGTAGATATACGCAAATACAATGTCATTTACAAAGCGGTAGAAGAGATTCAACAGGCTATGGAAGGTATGCTCAAGCCCGACACCAAAGAAGAAGTTATCGCCACTGCGGAGGTGCGGAATACCTTCAAAGTACCCAAGGCCGGTACTATCGCGGGCTGTTATGTCCTGAGCGGTACAATCAAGCGCAGCGCCAGGGTTAATGTCATCCGGGAAGAAATCGTCATTTATACCGGCAAGATAGCGTCCCTGCGCCGTTTCAAGGACGACGCGCGGGAAGTAGCCGCAGGCTATGAATGCGGCTTGGGTATTGACGGTTTCGACAGTATCCAGGTAGGGGATCAGCTTGAGGTGTTCGAGATCGTAGAGGTTGCCCGCAAACTGGCTTAAAATGGGTGAATACAGGATTGAGCGGGTAGGGCATTTGATACAGGAAAAGCTCGGCGCCCTCATTGTGCAAAGAAAGATAAAAGATCCGCGTGTTGACAGTTTCCTGTCGGTGACACGGGTTGATGTGTCCCGCGATCTTTCTTTTGCCGATGTGTATGTATCGAGTTTTAAATCCCCCGGATCTCTTTCTACTGGCATAGCGGGCTTGCGGAGCGCGGCGGGCTTTATCCAGTCGCAGCTCGCACGGGAAATACGCCTGCGGCAGACGCCGAAACTGCGCTTCTTTGAGGACGCCGGATTCCGGGAGGCTTTTGATCTGATTAAAAAAATTGAGGAATTGTCCCGCAATGAGGGAGCGTAAAGAACCGGGCTTCTCGGGGCTGGTACTGCTCGACAAACAGCCGGGTCTTACCTCTTTTCAGGCGTTGAATCAGGTAAAGAAAATTTTTTCTACCGGCAAGGTGGGGCATACCGGTACTCTTGATAAATTCGCGTCGGGCCTGCTTCTGATCCTTGTCGGCCGGGCGGTAAAACTTGCCCCCTGGTTTTCCTCTTGCGACAAATATTACTCCGCCCGTATCCGTTTCGGGTTTGAAACCGCTACGCTTGACCCGGAAGGGGAAACCGTAGCCGAAGCCCTTCCGCCAAGCCGGGACGCCCTGGAAGAAGCCCTTCTGAAATTCCGGGGGGAAATACTCCAGGCGCCTCCTGCTTACTCGGCTATCCATGTAAACGGCGTCCGTTCCTATGAACTGGCCCGATCCGGCGTTCAGGTAGAGCCTGAAAAGAGGCCGGTGACGATTTACAGTCTGGACCTTGATTCCTGGGACCCGCCTTTTGCCCAGATCAGTGTCCACTGTTCAAAGGGCGCCTATATCCGCTCGCTAGCCCGCGACCTTGCGCTTGAAGCCGGTTCCCGCGCCCATCTTTCAAATCTGAAACGCACAGGAATTTCCCTTTTCAGGCTTGAAGACGCCGTCCTTCCGGAAAATTTAAGCGAAGATGTTCTAAAACCCATAAGCCCCGCTGTTTTTCAGGCGCTGAAACTGCCGGTTCTTGAGGCGGACGGCAGGACCGCCGCTTCCCTTGCCCTAGGCGCGGCTCTCACGCCCCTTTTGGACAGCCTGCGTTTTTCCGGCGGCGCGGGATTGCCTGCATCGGGCCTGGCCGAAAACGCCGCCGGGATTTTTGACGAAAACGGTAATTTTATCGCGGTAATCACACAAGAAAACGGCCGCTGGGTCTACGGGTATGTCTATGCGCGTAATTGAATGGCCCGCGTTGGAGGCGGCGGAAAGGCCTCCCCAGGTTTCCGCGCTTAGCATCGGGGCCTTCGACGGAATCCACCGGGGCCACCAGGAGCTTATCAGAAGAATCACCGCGAAAAATACGGAATTCATTTCCACGATCGTCACTTTCAGGAAAAATCCCAAGGAATTCCTCGGGAAAAAAGATTTCAAGGGGAATATCCTCAGTCTTGACCAGAAGCTTGCAATTTTTAAACGTCTTTCCGTAGCCAGGGTTGTCCTGATTGACTTTTCTGAAAATTTCAGTAAACTAAGCGGGAAGGAATTTCTTGGCCTTGTGCGGGACCGCCTTAGTCCGGGCTTTGTCGTTCTGGGAAGCAATTTTCGCTGCGGCTACCGGGGCGCTACCGACTCGGCGCGTTTCAAGGCGTTTTATCACGGGATGGGAATCCCCGTCGAAATAGTCCCGCCGGTGCTTGAGACCGGACGCCCGGTTAGTTCAAGCCGGATACGGACCGCCATAGCAGCCGGGGATTTTTCCGCTGCGGCGCGGCTTTTGGGCAGAAACGTTGAGTTTGATCTTTCGCCCCTTGCCGGGGAGCGCCGGGAAGACGGCAGTTTCTACCGGACAGCCCCGCTGCGGCGTATTATGCCCGGGCCGGGGAACTATCAAGCATTGCTGCACGGTGGGGGAAAGGCCGATGCGGTAAAAGCCGTTGTTGTTATTTCAAAAGACGGCATCCTTGTCCCCCGGCTCGGGGAAGGGGAAGCGCCCTGCCGTATTGAATTTATCTAAAGCGGTTTCAAAATGCCGGGGATTGGGACCGGCTTTAAGGGCCTTGTATGGGCCTTCTGCCCCCACGCGGGGCGTTATCCGGGTTTTCAAGGAGTATGATATATGGCTTTAAACAAAGAACAGGTGACTTCCATCGTAACAAAGTTCGGTAAAAACGGGAAAGATACCGGCGCGTCGGAAGTCCAGGTCGCGCTGCTGACCGAGCGGATTAACGAGCTTACGGGCCACTGCAAGCAATTTAAAAAAGACAAATCCAGCCAGCGGGGTTTATTGATTCTGGTAGGAAAACGGCGCCGCATATTGAAATATGTACAGCGGACGAATCTTGAAAAATACCGGTCCCTAATCAAGGAATTGGGCTTGCGCAAATAACGCAAAAAGGAAAAAATGTTACAGAGAGTAAATTATCAAATAGCCGGCCAGGATCTGATCCTGGAAACCGGCAGGATCGCGAAACAGGCCAATGGCGCGGTATTTGCCCAATATGGCGGTTCCGTGGTAATTGCCACGGTTTGCTCTTCCGCAGAAGCTGTGGAAGGCCTTGATTATGTTCCGCTTACCGTGGACTATAACGAGAAATACTATGCGGCAGGGAAAATCCCCGGCGGTTTTATCAAAAGAGAGGGCCGCCCCAAGGACAAGGAAATCCTTGTTTCCCGGCTCATCGACCGGCCGATGAGGCCGCTCTTTAAAAAAAGTTTTGGCCGGGAAATCCAGGTAATACCCACCACCGTTTCTACCGACCAAATAAACCCCCCGGATATTCTGGCGATTATTGCCGCTTCCGCGGCGGTTCACATTTCGGACATACCCTTTAACGGCCCTATCGCGGGAGTGCGGGTGTGCGCTTTGGAAGACGAGCTCGTTGTTAACCCAACTTATGCGCAAATAGAAAAATCCCGCCTTGAAATCGTAGTTGCCGGAACCAAAGACGGAATAACCATGGTAGAAGGCGGCGCTGCGGAGGTCAGCGAAGATCTGATGGTTGTCGCGCTCGAAAAGGCCCATAAGGTGATTATCGAGCTTTGCGGCTTGCAGGAAAAACTGCGGGAACTCTCGGGTAAGGGAAAACTTCCCCTTGCGGAACCGGGTTATTCGCTGGAGAACGGCGAGGCTATCCGTTCCGCCGCCCGGCCCGCTCTTGAAACCGCCTGTTTTGTCAAAGGCAAGATGGAACGGCACGAAGCCATTGCCGGGGTCAAGTCGGAACTGGCGTCCCGGTATGCCGCCCAGCTTGAGGATGAAAACCAGAAAAAGCTCTTTGACGCCCTTTTTGAGGAAATGGAGTACGATATTCTCCGGTCTTCGATTCTGGACAAGGGCCTGCGCGTTGACGGCCGGGGGACCGAAGATATCCGGGACATTAGCTGCGATGTAGGGGTACTGCCCAGGACCCACGGATCGGCGCTTTTTACCAGGGGCGAGACACAGTCGCTGGTGGCGACTACATTGGGGACTGTTTTTGACGAGCAGATTTTCGACGATATCGAGGGGGACAAACGGGAGAACTTTATCCTCCACTATAATTTCCCCCCCTATTCAGTGGGCGAAGTCGGGCGCATGGGGACCGGCCGCAGGGAAATCGGCCACGGGAATCTTGCCCGCCGCTCGCTTGAGGCCATGGTTCCCTCCAAGGATGAATTCCCCTATACTGTCCGCGTTGTGTCGGAGATCATGGAATCCAACGGATCTTCTTCGATGGCTTCGGTCTGCGGCGGCACGCTTTCCATGCTACACGCCGGCGTTCCCATGAAGAAGCCCGTAGCCGGCATCGCTATGGGCCTTATCACCGAGGGGAAGGGCGGGCCGGACGACCGTTACGCGGTGCTGTCGGACATCCTAGGCGAGGAAGATCACTTGGGCGACATGGACTTCAAGGTCGCGGGTACGGCAGACGGCATTACGGGCTTTCAGATGGACATCAAGATTGCCGGGGTAAGCCCGGAGGTGATGCGCAAGGCCCTGGACCAGGCAAAGAGGGGCAGGCTCCATATTCTCTCCATCATGAATAAAACTATCGACAAGCCGACCGCCGAGATAAGCGAGTACGCGCCCAAGATAGTAACAATGCGTATCGATACCGACAAGATCGGCGCCCTTATCGGCCCCGGAGGAAAGAACGTCAAGGCCCTCTGCGAGCAGTACAGCGTAAAGATCAACACCGACGACGACGGTACAGTCACTATTTACGGGAAAAATTCCAAAGACGCGGAAGACGCCAGGACCGCCGTTACCGGCATTGTATCGGACCCCGAGGTGGGGCGGATATATCAGGGCCAGGTAAAGCGGATCATGGATTTCGGCGCCTTTGTAGAAATACTTCCCGGCAAAGAGGGGCTGGTGCATATCTCCAAGCTTTCCCGGCAGCGTATCGCCCAGGTAACGGACGTGCTAAAGGAAGGGCAGGAGATTCCCGTAAAGCTTCAGGAAATCGACAAGATGGGCAGGCTCAACCTGTCGTATATCGACGCAATCGATCCCGCCGGGGAAGGCCCGAGCAGCAGCCGGCCGAGAAACGACCGCGATCGCGACCGCCCCAGGCGCTGATGAAAACGCCGGTCCGCGCAGCCGGGCATGGGCCGGCGCTGTTTTGCGAAAGCGGAAGCGTTTTCGGAAACCGGGCATGATTGGAGGCTTTGGTTTTACAGAAAAAATGAAGACCATAACTATTCCGGGCCATAATCGTTCCCTTTCCGCAACACTGTTCAGGTACATTGTAATAGAAACATTGTTCGCGTTTTTCGTGGCCTTCCTTTTTTTCTTTTTCACTTTTTTTGTGAACCAGCTTCTTCTTATCGCAAGGGAAATCCTGTCCAAAAAAGTCCCGGTCTTTCAGGTAGTGCTTCTCGTTATCTACGCGCTCCCGTCAATTATCGCTATGGCCGCCCCTTTTGCCGCGCTGGTCGGGACCCTCATGGCCATAGGCAGGCTGTCGTCGGACAACGAGATACTGGTAATGCTTTCGTCGGGCCTTTCTTACCGCAATATTTTTTTACCGGCCATTGCCGTTGGTATTTTTATTTCCCTTATTTCGTTTTTTACCAACGATGTGCTGCTCCCCCTGGGAACTTTGCGCTATACCCGTCTTTACCGGCGTATTCTGGTTTCTACTCCCGCGCTGGAACTGGAATCCAACTCGGTCAAGAAATTCAAGGATACGGTAATGGTTACCGGCAATGTTGAAGGCAACGCCATTGACGATATTCTGATTCTGGACAGAACCAGCAACGGGGAACGCCGTATCATTCTGGCCCACGGGGCGGAACTGAAGGACGGGGGCAGGCGGGGTCTCAGCCTGGATCTTGGCGACGCTTTCGTACAGTCCTCGAAAGAAGTGGCCCGGCGCGATTATGATTACGCTTCCACGTCTTTTCTCCGCTATTGGGTGCCGCAGGAAGATATGATCCAGGCTATTTCTTCGGTAGGGCCGCGGGAAATGACTTCCCGTGACGTGCTGAAGGAAATACGCGTCAAGGAACTGAATCTCGCGTCACGCATGGACGAGCAGTACGCCAAACTGGTGCTTAACGCCCTGCCCCTTGAAACGGCCCTGCGCCGGGGGCCCAGCCAGCCCGGATGGAACCGGCGCGCCAATCTGGTAATGGATTATGCCCGGGAACTGGAAATTGCCGGGGTTTACCGCAACGACCGGAGCCTTTCAAATTACCGGCTTGAATTCTATAAAAAATTTTCTATTCCTTTTGGGGCCTTTTCCTTTATTTTTCTCGCGGTACCCCTGGGGCTGATGGCAAAAAAAAGCGGGCAGACCGTCGGCTTTATGTTCGGTTCTTTTATTTCGGTCATTTATTGGGCATTGCTTCTGGGGGGGCAGACTCTGGGCATAAACCGGGGATACTCGCCGTTTCTTTCCATGTGGCTTCCCAATATACTGGCGGTTTCTATCGGCCTTGTCCTGTGCGTACTGCGGATGAGGCGGTAGGAGGATAGCGGTTAATGATCCTCGATCGTTATCTGGTTAGGCAGTTCTGGCCTGTTTTTTTTGTTTCCATTTCGATGTTCGTCCTGCTCCTGTGCCTCATCGATCTTTTTACCAATCTTACCCGCTACCTTAATTACGAAGTACCCATGAGGCAGATACTGCTTATTTCCGGCTACTATGTACCCAAGAGTATTTCCTATGCCACGCCTATTTCCCTGCTCTTTGCCGCTGCCTATGTACTGGGGGATCTCTATGCCCGGAATGAGCTTACCGCTGTTTTTTCTTCCGGCATTCCCTTTTGGCGTTTTGTAATGCCCCTTATCTTTATTGGAATCGCCGCTTCGGTGTTTTCTTTCTTTTTCCAGGATATCGTGGTAGTCCCAACCCTGAAACAGAAAAATTCCCTCAGCAGAATCGCGCTTCACCAGCAGCGGAGCGAAAGCAATTCCGATATTGTAATTAAAACCAGGAACGGCCAGGTCATTTATTCGGTAGACTACTACGATGTTTCCTCGCTGGTTCTGAACGGGGTGAGCATTGTGGAGCAGGGGGAAAACGGCGAATTTGTTTCCCTTATCCGGGCCCCCCGTGCGGTCTGGAACGGGGAATTCTGGGATCTAAACAACGCTCTGATCTATGCCTGGGATAACGGTTTTCTCCGCGTAAAACCGCTGGCCCCCACCGGCGCCTACCGCGAGCAGCCGGACACTTTCAGGAGAAACGCGGTAGATGTGGAAGATCTTCCCGTAAAGGACGCGGCGTTTCTGATTCAGGACCTTAAAAACGCCGGGCTGCCCTTTGTCGGGGCCCAGGCCGACTATTACCATCGTTTTTCCTTTTCCGCCGCTTCTTTTGTAGTAATGGTACTGTCAATTTCCATGGGCGGCCGGTTTAAAAAGAATATCCTCCTAATGACGCTTTCCGTAAGCCTGATTGCAACCGTTGTTTTTTATGTTATGGAAATGATCTGCACAATGATGGCGCAGCTTGGGTATATCCCGCCCCTGGCCGGTGCGTGGTTCCCCATACTGGTTTTCAGCGCCATAGGATTGCTTTTACTGCGGAGCGCGAAAACTTGACCGATGCGTTTTTTGCCGTTACCCATGCCGATTCTGCCTGCCCGGCGCGTGCGGGGCTTATGGATCTGCCGCATGGAAAGGTAACTACGCCGGTATTTATGCCGGTAGGCACCAATGCTACGGTTAAGGCGCAAACCGTAGACGATCTCGAAGAAATAGGCTTCCGGATTATCCTTTCGAATACCTATCATCTTTACCTCAGGCCGGGAACCGAAGTGATCGGCGCGGCGGGCGGGCTGCACAATTTTATGCGCTGGGACCGGAACATCCTTACCGATTCCGGCGGGTTTCAGGTTTTTTCCCTGGCGCCCATGCGGAAAATCCAGGACGAGGGTGTGCGCTTTCGTTCCCATATCGACGGTTCCTATCACAGCCTGACTCCGGAAAATGTTGTAGAGATACAGAGGATACTGAACAGCGATATACAGATGCAGCTTGATGTTTGTACCCCCTGGGGTATCCCCTATAAAGAAGCGGAAGAGGCGCTGCGGGTTACAACCCTCTGGCTCAAGCGGGCAAAAAGCGCCTGGGAGAAAACCCGCGATTCCGCGCACGGTAACGGCGGTACGGGCGCCTACCGGGGAAAGCTCTTCGCGATTGTCCAGGGCAATTTTTTCAGGGATCTGAGGGCGAGAAGCGCGGAATCGGCAATCGGCGAAGATACCCCCGGAATCGCCATCGGGGGACTCTCCGTGGGGGAGGAAGAGCCGGTTTTCCTTGACTATCTTTCCTATACGGCGTCCCTCCTGCCTCCGGAAAAACCCCGCTATGTAATGGGCATCGGTACCCCCCAGTACATCCTTGGCGCGATTGAGCAGGGCATCGACATGTTTGACTGTGTATTTCCTACAAGAACCGCCCGGAACGGGCATGTTTTTTCCCGCCGCGGGCCTTATAATTTAAAGAAAGCCGAAAACCGCCTCAAATTTGAGCCGATAGATAAAGAGTGCGGATGCGGGGTTTGCAGGAAATACAGCCTGGCCTATCTGCGGCATCTTTTTAAGACACAGGAGATACTCTGTTCCATGCTTGCGACGTACCATAATCTTTACTTTCTCCGCGATCTTGTCGAAGAAGCCCGGCGGGCAATCCTGGAAGATCGTTTTTTACCCTTCAAAAAGTCCTTTCTTGAAAGGTATTCAGAAGGGAGCCGGTAAATGAAACCCTTCGCGGTAATAGCGCTGTCTGTCCTGCTCTTGCTGCCGCTTTTTCCCGAAGAAACAGAAGGCGTACAGGCTGCGGGGACCGGTAACGGCGCGGTTGGAAATACCGGGGCCGGGGAGAACAGCGGCTCTGTTTCCGACGGTACACCGGGCGGCGATTCGGCTACCGCCCCGGCACAGAAATCCGTAGAAGAACAGCGGCTTGAAACCATACGTTACGGCACCGAGAACGAGATCGCCTCGCTTATCCAAACCTTAAAAACAGAGAACGCGGCTTATCTTGATGACGAGCTTGCCGCCCTGGTACAGGGGACCCTGAACCGGAATATCCTCACCGGGGTTTTTACCTTTTTCGGGGATCGGGGCAAAAGCGGCCTTGAGGAACGGGCGCTTAAGGCAGTTACCGAATGGGACGGCGAGGCAAATGAAACCATTATTGCCGCCATTGACTACCTGGGCAGGGTAAATAACACCGATGCCGTTAAACCCCTGAAGGCGCTGCTCAGCACCGAGGAGCGGCGTTTTAACAGCAGCATATTCCGCGCCCTGGGGAGAATAGCCGGGGCCCACGAGGATCTGCGCGGCGAAATAGCTGCGTATCTAAAAGATTACTACACAGACCGGATACCGGCAGACGAGGCCCGCAGGGAAATAATCACCGCCCTGGGAGACACCGGCTCCCCGGAAATTATCACTTTTTTAGTTGATATCGCCGGGAACAACGACGAGCGGGCCGCTATCCGTATGGCTGCCATAAACGCCCTGTCAAAAATCGGCGATCCGCAAGGACTCCCGGCAATACTGGAAGGGGTTTCTTCCCAGGACCCAAATCTGCGTTCCACATCGGTCGCCGCTCTCGGCCCTTTCAGCGGCCCGGAAGTGGATCACGCTATTATGGAAGCGTTCCGGGATACCTATTACCGTACCCGCATCGGGGCCGCCCAGGCTGCGGGAAAACGGAAACTGATTACAGCTATTCCCTACCTTGCCTACCGGGCCGAGCATGACGATACTCCCGCGGTCAAGGACGACTCTATCCGCGCCCTGGGAGAAATCGGCACCGAGGAGGCCATTGCCGTCCTGGATTCGCTTTTTTCCAACCAGAAAACCCCGGACAGGGCAAGAACGCTCTGCGCGGAAATGCTTATCAGGGAAAAGCCCGGCGCTTTTGCCGGGAAAATAAGCGCCGGAATAGACGAGGCAAAAAGACGGAACCAGACCGCCCTTTATAACGGCCTGCTCAAGGCGGCCAGTACCGCGAAAACCCCCGCGATAGAAAGCCTTGCGAGACGCCTCCTTGTTTCGGGCGGGATAACGGAAAAATCTTACGCCCTGGACATGATTGTCAATAACAAGTTCGTTTCCCTTTCCCGGGACATAGAAGCCTTGCTGGATCAGAAAAACCAAAACCAAAGCCTTTCCCGCAAAGCCCAGGCCTCCCTCGCCGCCCTCCGCGGAAGCGATTAGTACTTCCGGACCGCGCAGGATAAATCCGTATAATTTATATTTTGTATTTGGGCGCATCCGCGCGCCTCTGGCGCGCGGACCGGGCTATCCGCTCCAACAAAAACGCATACGCGTTTTTGTTCCGCTTCTATCCCTTGCGCGTTCCGTGATAAAACAATCCTCCCTAAAACAGCCTCGGTCATTTTAATTTTGCCAAAGGAGAGGAGCCGGTGGAATTCATTACCCGGTTCAAACCGATCAGGGGATCTTCGTACTGCCTGAACCTGAAGGAAAGCTTATACCCGGAATCGGAAATTACCTTTATGGTTTTTTCAATACAGTCCGGTACCGCGCCGGAAATTTCGGGGAAATAGCGGGGCTTTTTGGGAACAAAAGTACATTCCTTTCCGTCAAATTCAAGTATCCCGATAGAAGCGGGAAGGGGAACCAGAAATATAAGGAAATCGGAATTTCTTCCGCCCACCGTATAAGCGGCCCCTCCCTTCAGGGAGTGGGTATTTCTCCGTCCGATATTACGGTTCTGATCGTCCACTTCAAGGTATACCATGGGATTTGGGTTAAGCTTTACCGTTATATCACGGCGCAGAGGTGAGGCGACAGTTCTTCCGGAAAAATAGGAAACGGACCTTACCGGTATGATCCGGAATTTCCGCCTGATTAGAAAAAGCAAAAAAAGGCCGGCTGCTATTACAGGTAAAAACAGGACCGGGAGCAGCAAAATCCAGAAGGGGAATTTTTTTCCGTCATTTTCCGCATGTACAGTCGCCGCCTGGGCCGGGGGCTGTATTTGCTCCGCCGGCTGTGTCTGCATGGGGGGCTGCGCGGGTGCTGTTTGTACAGGCGGTGCCGGCTGGGCCGGAGTCTGCGTTGGCTGTGCCGCCGGCATCTGCGCGGGCTGTACCGGGGATGGCGGCGCGGGGGTCCGTACCGGCTGATCTGCCGCCTGCACGGGCGCTGCCTGTACCGGTGGACGCGCTGTTTGGGCCACGGGCGGCGGCGTCTGTGCGGGAGCTGCCTGTACCGGGGGCTGCCGCTGTGCAGGAGTTTGCACCGGCGGACGCGCTGTTTGGGTTGCGGGCGGCTGCGTCTGCATGGGGGGCTGCGCCAGCTGCGCGGGTGCTGTTTGTACAGGTTGCGCCGACTGGGCCGGAGTCTGCGTTGGCTGTGCCGCCGGTGTCCGTGCCGGTTGATCTGCCGCCTGCACGGGCGCTGCCTGTACCGGGGACTGCCGCTGTGCAGGAGTTTGCGCCGGCGGACGCGCTGCCGGGGATAACGCTTGTCCCGGTTCGCCGGCCGCCGCTTGCCCTGCGGGCTTTATTATCCCCTTAAAAAAAGCAAGTATCGTTTGTAATATACCCTTCTTCGGCTCTTTCTCTGTGCGGGTATCGGGCGGTACAACAGGCTGCCGCGGCCTGGCCGGCGCTGCCTGGGCTGTGGGCGGCTGTGTCCGCGCCGGTTCGGCGGGCGCTGTCTGAGACGGAGACCGTGTGGGCGCTGCCTGGGCTGTGGACGATTGCGCCTGTGCAGAAGGTCGCACTGGCTGGGCTGGAGGCTGCTGCTGTGCAGGTACCGACTGCTGCGGTCTAGCAGGCGCTGTCTGAGACGGAGGCTTTATAGGCGCCGCCTGAACCGTGGCCGGCTGCGTCTGCGCGGGGGGTCGTACCGGCTGGGCTGGAGGCTGTTGCCGTGCAGGAGTCTGTGCCGACGTCGACTGCTGCGGTCTGGCCGGTACCGTCTGGGCTGGTTGCGTCTGCGCGGGAGACCGCATCGGCTGTGTAGGCGGTGCTGTTTGGGCCGGGGATTGTGCCGGCGCCGACTGTTGCGGCCCGGGCGGTACTGCCTGAACCGTAGGCGGCTGTGCCTGCGCGGGGGGCCGTGCCGGTTGGGCTGGAGGTTGTTGCCGCGCAGGAGTTTGCACAGGCTGTGCGGGCGCTGCCTGGGCCGGTTGCGTCTGCGCGGGAGGCCGTACCGGTTCGGCGGGCGGACGTGCCGCCTGACCCGCAGGCGGCTGCTGCGCAGGGGGCCGCGCCGGCTGGGCCGGCGCTGTTTGGGCCGGGGGCTGCGCCGGTACCGGCGGGGGCGACGGCCTAGGCGGGCGGTTTGAGAATGGCAGGGGGCCGTTTAACGGGAATCGTATCAGGTAAAAATCCGTACCCGGCAAGGCAAACTGAACCGTTTCCGGCCAGGCGGTAAAAAGCACCAGCTTCCTGGGACGATTGGGAAGATCGGCAATGTAACTTCCCGCGTAATCCAGCGCCTTGTTCAAATCCGGCCCGTTTCCCAGAGGGTACAAAAGATGGAGGCGGCCGATAATGGTTTCCACATCCCCGACACCTTCAATTTTTCGGGCAAGCTCGGTGGCCGGACTATCGGAAAAAGAAATTATATGAAAAGTATCTCCGATACGGAGAAATTCGCGGAGGAACGGCCCCGGGGCAAATTCGAGAAATTCCCGGAAATAGCCGCTCATGCGGGCGGAAGTGTCAACAAGGACAATAAGGTCGATAGGAGTATCAGGACTTGGGTCGCCGCCGCTTTGCTGTTGGCCGTAGGAAAACAGCAAAGCCAGCAGCGAAAGCAAGATAAAGTTCGCTATTTTTTTCATAATGGCCTGTTCCTCCTTTTAATAAAGAGGAAACCCTGGTAACCATATCCCCGTGAAGCCTTGCGGCCGCACAGTATAACCGATACTGACCGGTACTTTCCTAAAAACCAAACCTGGAAATACCTTGTACCGTATAGGCTATCTTTTCATTGTCTATAGAAAAATCAAAATCTTCACCGACTTTCTTATTCAGAATCGCCCCGCCAAAAGGCGAAAGGTAAGAAATGACCCTGTTATCAGGATCGGATTCCCATGGGCCGAGGATGGTAAATTCTTCCGTTTTATTGGAGGAATTATTGAAAAGCGCCACTATGGTTCCGAAAGAAACCCTGCCGGTATTCACCGTAGCGGGATCGAATATCTGCGCCCGTTCTATCTCGTCCTTGAGCTTTGCCACCGTGGAATTGAGAATTTCCTGTTTTTCCTTGGCGGCTTTATATTCGGCGTTTTCGCGGAGATCTCCCAGGGAAAGGGCAAAGGCAATTTCCTTGGAATTGGCGGGTACTTCTTCTTCCATAATGCGCGCTAATTGGCGCTGCTTTTCCTCGTACTTCAGCGCGGTAACAATAAGCCCCCGGGTAACGACAGTTTTCTCCGTATCCCTGAAGAACTTAAAATCCGGATGCTTGTCCATGATATGGCTGCGGAGCTTCATCTTATCCGCGGGATCAAGATCTTTGACATCCTCAATAAAGGTGAATATGCGGAGGATAGTATCGTAATCCGCGGTATCGATAAATGAATACAGCACCCTGTCTTTAAACAGAATCGTGTAAATCTGTTTGTTGATCTTCCGGTTGTCGGATGTTTCGCGGTGGTTTTCAATTTCCCGGTAGCTTATATCCAGAATGTGGATCAGGGTAATAAGCTGCTTTTCAAAGGAAACGCCGGTCTTTGCAAACCAGGTTTCCTTGCTAAGATTCTTGTAGATCCACACTACCGCTTCGCGGTACTGATATTCCCGGTAATTGTCAAAACAATTCTGCGCCATGGCGACAATTTCATCTTCGTGCCCTTCTTTTTCAAGCTGCACAATGATGGAATTATTCAGGGCATAGGGAAAGAGCTTTACGTAAATGTCGGGCCAGGAGGGGACAAAGAGTTTGATATGGTGCAGGAATTCTTCCCGCAGCTTGTTGTCCTTTATGGAAAGGAATACCTGTGAAACATCTTCAATATTGTCAAATATCTGCCGGAAATTCATCTGCAAGCCCGAAGCCAGATGGGGATAGCGGCCGGCAAGATCCTTTACCAGAAGATAAGAAGCTACTACCTGCTCGGTCACCTGGTTTAAAGACCGCAGATACCCCGAAAAGTAGGCGAACATTTCCGCGAAATATTCCGAATCCGGTTCCAGATCCTTCTGGGAAAGAAAAGCCCGCACGGTCTGTACCCGGTCAAAGAAATTACGTTCCGCCTTAAATTCGTTATAGAGCTTTTCCCCGATACTGATTGGCCTGTCCCGCACCGTATACAGATCGATGTTTTCCGGAACAACTCCCAGGGAAGGGTCCGACTTGAGCACGTCCCGGGCCCTGGTACTCCAGGTAGTCCACTCGCCTGCGGAAAGCACCGAAGGGACAAGTTCCGCCTTTATACGCTTGATATCGCAGGAATTCCCGAAGCTCTTGATAACCGTTTTAAGCGCCCATCCCGGCTCGTTTTTAACCCGTTCGTGGAGTTTTTCCTTTTTCCAGGTGGCCTTGAGTACCCAGATATGGTTTTTCGACAGGGTTTGCAGGGCATTTACCGCCATTTTAAGCGACATGGAATGGCCTCTTTTTTTCGCAAAATCGATGACAATTTCGTCCCCCTCGATTCTGGCGATACGGCCGACTCCCCAGGTACGGTGGAACACAAAGTTCCCCTTGTCAAAGGCGATGTGCTTTTCAAAATCCAGAATCGCCTCGTGGACATTCCGGTAGTTCTGTCCGAGGTTTGATATGCGGATATATTCATCGAGCTGGCTGTGTTCGGCGTACTTCTCCCTGAAACATTCGGTGATTTCGCGCCGGGCAAGGGAATCCCTTTCGTCATACTGGAGTATGAGCTTCAGAATATTAATGGCGGTATTAATGTCGCCGCGTTTTTTGCAGGAAGCGTATACATCCTGCAATAGAAGCACCGCCTTGTCCTCGCTGATATTTTTGGCGATCTTTTTTTGTACATGGAGGAAAAAGTCAATATCTTCGGGGCAGTACTCTAAAAGCTTTGCCCATATTTCCCGTACATTGGTAAAAAGCTGTTTGTTGATATAGCGGTGAAGGGCTTTCTTATAGCAATCCACTGCTTCTTCGATATTGCTGAGCTTTTCAAAATGTTCCGCCAAGGCCTTGGCAATATCCGCTTCCTCGTAGTCTACCTTGACCAGCCGTTCCCAGATACCGAAAACAGCGTCTTCTTCATTGTCGTTCTTATAACATTCCGCCAGGGTCCGGAGGGCGAATTTCGATTCCCCGTAATCCAGTATCCGTTCGCACAGGTACTTTACAATATTCCACTTGTGGTTATCCACAAAAATCGTAACCAGATTTACCAGCGCGGCATCGTCGATGATCTGCCTTGACAGGGCGATCATCCCGGAAATATAGAGCGCAATAATACTGTTTTTTGTATGCCCCAGATGCTCATCGCATATCTTCTTTAGATTGTCAAAGGAATGTTCTTCCTGCCCTTCCTTGAGAATCAAATCCAGATCTTTAAACTGATTTGCGGAATAATTGCTCAGTGCAGCCCGGGTCCACTTTTCTTCGTTCAGCATTTCCTGCACGCTCTTGAGAAGCGCTGTTCCGTTTATCGTTTCGACTTCAGCCATTACCTAACTCCTGGCCCTCGCGGCCAAATGTATTATTGAGAAACCGCAGAAAGCCGGCTTCCTTTGCTGTTAGAGTTCTTCCCTAACGGATCCGTTCAAATATTACCGGATCGATAATTTTTATTTTCAGCATTGTTTCCTCAATGAGAGCGGGATCCTCCCGAACATTTTCATAGTGATCGATCAGCCAGAGATAACGGTTTATCAGGCGGGGTCTGAGAAGCTCCGCGTTTTCAGGCCCCCCGCGGATCTCGTTTTCCAGCGAAAAGACGGACTGCCGTATCCGTCCCAATTCTACCGGCTTTAGCGCCCGCTTTACCGTAAATACCCCGAAAATCGCGCCGTAAATGGGTATCCATTCCGGCAATTCCGGCCCGGAAAACCCCAGGGACGCGACCCGATCCCTCAGCCGGACAATCATCTCCGATTCAAGATTCCGCAGATCCACCCCCTGGGGATCCATAAAAAATGCTTCCCGGAACAGGGCCTTTGCGCCGCGGGTCTCGTCCAGCAGCGCGCTGACATCGGCCAGTTCCGCAAGGGTTTCTCCGTCTTCGCGCCGGAAACGGACCGCCTGCTGCAAATACCGCAGGGCCACATCGTAATTTCCAACCCCCTTGTAGCATTGGCCTACCTGTAGTAACAGTATCGGCTCATGCTGGTTTTCCCCTTCGCCCAGGACATCCTGGAAGTACTCAAGGGCGCTTGAAAAGACAAAACGCCGTATCGCGTACAGGCAAGGCTCGAACGCGGCGCTCCCAATACGGTCCAGAAAAGAATAAAAAGACTTCCATTGGCCCAGGATGAACCCTCCCTTGTCGTAAGCATCCTGAAAGTCGTCGAGTTTTTTTATTCGCTCAAGCCACCATTTTACGCATTTTAGCGCGTAAACCACCTCGGGATCGTCAAAATCAATTCGCAGGGCGTCTTCCAGGACGGCCTGCGCGGACGCCGCGTCCCGGGCTTTCAGGCTGTCATAGGCTTTTTGAAGAAGTTCCGATAGCCCAGGATTCAACATACCGGCATAGCATCCTTCCCCATTACCCTGGGTATCCCCCTTGACCAATGTATCCGCATCCATGGCTTGACCAGCTCTTAATATTCCGGTTATAAATTTATCTTTTGTATTATACCATTTTTCAAGTTCTATACAAGGGGGTGGAAACAGGGGTATTATCTGCGTATGGTCTGTGTCTTATGCCCTAATAAAACACCCCTTTTTTGCCGAAATTTTCCATAATGAGAATAGGAAGGGGATATTGCGGATGAAAGGTAAGCCCTGTATTGGCATTCTGTGCGTTTTTTTAGCTATTCTGCCCGCGGGCAACGCGGTTTCCCAGGCCCGGGACGGCCAAACCAGGCTTTCACCCCAGGCAAGGCTCCAATACGGGGTAAGCCTTTACGGCAGGGGGTTCTGGCCGGAAGCTGCGGCGGAACTCCGCCAGGCTTATTCGGAGACAAACGATCCGGTAATAAAGGCGGACGCCCTGTACTGGATAGCCATAACCGAACTCGCGTCGGCCAACTACGATAATTCCATCAGGGCAATGGACGAGCTTGAGCGGGTCTCCCCGGCAAATATCAAATATGCCGAGCTTCCGTACCACCGCGGCCGGGTTTACTATTATATGGGCCGTTTCGATGAAGCGATTTCCCTGTTCAGAAGGTATATAGACAGTATAGCCGTTGACGTACCCGGAGAATCTGCCCGGAAACCTGCGGCCTTTTACTGGATGGGCGAATGCCTGTACTCCCTCGGACAGCTTGATAAGGCCCAGGATATTTTCTCCCTTATTGTGGAGCAGTACCCCCAAAGCGTCAAATACGAAGCGTCTTCTTACCGCCTCGCGCTGATTAACCAGAAAAAAATCGAGGTGGAATTGCTTTCGATCCTAAAGTGGACCCACGAAGAATCCCTTAAAACCGAGGAAGAATACCAGAGGAGGGAACGGACTTACGATCAGGCCATTATCGCCTATCAAAAGAAAATCGCGGAAATGCTCCGGGATTCGTACCTTGCCGAACTGGAGGCTTCCAATGCCGATTACCGGCAGCGCCTGGCCGAAGCCCAGGCGCGGATTACCGCCTTGGAAAGGCGGCTTGAGGAAGCGGGCATGGCCCGCAGCGCCAGCCGGTATACAAATACAAGCCCTTCTTCCCCGGCGGATCTCGGTTCTTACCGGGAGAATACCGGGAGCTATGTCGATAATACCGCGCGGAATGCCGGGACTCCCCCGGCCCCGCCGCCGCCGGCGCCGGTGCCGCCTTCCCCCCCGGCAGCGCCCGCCGGCCCCCCGCCGGCGTCCAGCCAGGCGGAACGTATAGAGAACATCAGACAGTCTTCCGTTGACTTGATAGACCAGCTTACACAAGCTTTAAACAACAGGTAAAAAGATGCTCGATTTAAAAAGAACCTTCCAGTTAAAAAGAACCCCCCGGTTAAAAAAAGCCCTTTGGCCGGGAAAGACTTCCTGGTTAAGAAAGGCCGCCTGGTTTATTTTTATTTTGCCGGTTCTATTTATCCCTGTAAAATCCTTTGCCGCCGATTATACCGACGGGAGGATTAGGCTGGCCCTTGACGAAAAAACCGGCCGCTTTGTCCTTTATTACCTTACAGACAAAGATTCGAGGCGCTTTGAGCCGCTCTTTTCCGAACAGGATAACAGGACATCTTCCCTGTCGATAAGGATAAACGAGCGCATTTACAAACTGGGGGAAGCCCCTTCTTTTACCACGCGGATCGGCGGGACCCGGACAAATCCCGCGTTTATATTCGAATCCGCGGGGATGACCGTAACAGAAGAATTTACATTTCTTTCCGTTAACGGGCAGCCTGAAACAAGCGGGGTCCGTTTAAACATACGCATCGAAAACAAGGGAAGCCGGGCCAGCAATGTAGGCATCCGTCTTATAATTGACACCAGCCTGGGGGAAAACGCCAATACCAATGTCGATCATTTTACCACCAATGAACGGAGTATCGGCTCGGAAGCGCTGTTCGACTCGAAATGGCCGGATAAATGGTGGTTTTCCCGTAACAGCTCTTACGGCCTTATGGGCAGTATCAATACCGGTTACAGCACCGCTGCGGATTATGTGCATTTTGCCAACTGGAAACGCCTCAGCGATTCCTCCTGGGAACTCCTGTATAACCGCAGAAATTTCACTAACCCGCCCTATTCCATAAACGATTCGGCGGTCTCGTATGTCTTTAACCCCCGGCGCCTGCCCGCGGGGGAATCGAGAGACTATACCGTGCTTCTGGCGGCGGCGGATGAAGGCGGGTTTGGCCAGGTAGCCTTTAAATCCGGCGTCGCCCCTGCCCTTGCCGCGTCTTCCCCCGGCGGTCCGGAACAAGAACAGGTTCCGCCGAGAACCGGCGCTCCTTCCCGCCCGGCTTCGGAAGAAGAAACGATGAGAAGCGATCTGGTTATGCTTCGCGATATGCTTGCCAGACTGGACGATTATATGGCCGGGCGGAACAGCCTGAGCGACGAAGAAATTATAAACATTGAACTTATACTTAACAGAATAAAAGACCGGTACCGGTGAGAAAAGCTATGAAGCTTGATCCTGTCCTGACCAAGGCGATACGCCTGCTCCGCCGCCGAAAATACGGCGATGTAATACGAACGCTGGAAAGTGAAATTTTCCGTTTCAGGGATTCTTTTAAGTACTATTACATTTTAGGTATTGCCTGTTTAAAGGTAAATGATTTTGGCGGGGCTTTGGATTTTTTCAAACGCGCCCATGATATAAAGAAAAAAGACGTTCCGGTTTTATTGGGCCTGGCGGTACTGTTTATGCGCCGGGGCAGCACCGATCGGGCGGTCGATCTCTACCTTGAAGTCCAGGAAACGGACCCGAAAAACAGAATCGCGAAAAAAGCCCTGAAGATGATCCGCAAATACGGGGCCGAGGAGAACAGCGATTCCTGGGCCGAAACAGGAAAACTTTCCGTACTTTACCCCCCGGTCCCAAAACCGCCTTTTTCCAAAAAAACAATTTTTATCCCGCTCCTCTTTATCCTGGCGGCGGGGGCTGTCTTCCTGCTTTACCGGCTGAATATCCTTAACCCTTTTAAAGATTCTTCCGGCAGCCGCCAGGGCCTCTATCTTACCATGCTTGACAGGGAGGAGCGGGACGAGCCGGTACAGGTTGACGGCACTTACCGTTATGTGCTTACCCGGAACGAGGTTTTGGGAACTTATGCCGAGGCGCAAAAACTGTTTTCGCAATACAGGGACGAGATGGCCAAGGTAAATCTTAACAGGATAATCGAATCGAACGCCTCGGAGGCGGTTAAAAACAAGGCGCGGCTGCTTTTTTCCTATACCGGGGAACCGGGTTTTGATACGCTCCAGGATCGTTTTAAATATACCGACGTACTGGCCGACCCTTCCCTGTACCGGGACTGCTATGTTATCTGGAGCGGGATGGCGGCAAACCTTGAGCTTGGGGAAAACACTACCGCGTTTAACCTGCTGGTAGGCTATGATACCCGCAAGACCCTTGAGGGAATCGCGGCGGTGACTCTGGACTTTGCCGTGAATATAAATACCGAACAGCCCCTGGAAATTCTGGGCAAAGTTGTCCCCGTATCCGGCCCCGGCGGGATGGGCCTTAAGCTCCAGGGGATCGCGGTGCATCAGCCGGGGCTGATAAATGACGCCGGAAAGTAAAGCGGGGGAACGAGGGCCATGCGCGCTGTTGTGCAAATTGTACGTGACGCTTCCGTAGAAGCGGAGGGGCGCGTATCGGGCAAAATCGACCGCGGCCTCCTGGTATACATGGGGGTCGCCAGGGGCGACACCTTTTCCGATGCCGAATACCTTGCGGAAAAGACAGCGGCCCTGCGCATCTTTGACGACGGCGAAGGCAGGATGAACCTTTCCGTGCAGGATATCAAGGGCGGGGTGCTTGCCGTTTCCCAGTTTACCCTGCTGGCGGACGCGCGAAAGGGCAGGCGGCCTTCGTATTCAAACGCGGCGGACCCTTCGGAAGCAAAACCCCTGTACGAATGGTTTATGGAGCGCATCCGCGCCCGCGGCCTTTCCTGCGAGGGCGGCGTTTTCCGCGCCCGTATGCTGGTCAAATACACGAACGACGGGCCGGTAACGGTACTGCTCGATTCGAAAAAACAATTCTGATTTGGAATTTTACCGTAAAGCCGGATAAGCCAAAGAAGTGGGAGAAAGAAGGCTGCAATATTTCTCTTGTGTTTGGTGTAATCAGCCTACTGGTCGTGCGCTTCCCGGTTGAAGAGATTCGGCGACTTGAGGTATATCGCGGCGTCGAAGGTCTGGAGCAATTTTCCTAAAGGCTTATTGGTAGTCATGGTTCTGATAACCCTGGCGGAAAGTTCGGCGGACGGAACTACTTCCAGGTTGGGAACAGGCAGGCCTTTGCCTGCGGAATTTATTCCGGATACGCATCCGGGGCAGTATACCGTATCGGTGACAATAATCCTGTTGAGTAATTTTTCGTCTACCAGCCGTTTAAGCCGTTCGGCGGCGGGCGGGGAGAAAATGGCGTGGACTACGATTATGTTCACCTCCGCCGGTTTGTGGGGCTTCAGGGCGCGCACCAGGCTCTCCACGGAACCTGCCGTATCAACCATGTCATCGATAATATAAAGCGCCTTGCCCGCCAGGGAATCCGCGGAAAGTATGTTGACGGATTCTATGGTATTGGCCTTTGAATAGTCCCGCTGCTTGTGCGCGACAACAAGAGGGGCGCCGAATGAATTGGCGAAATCCCGGGCAAGCTTCTCGCCGCCCGCGTCAACGGAACAGAAAGCCCATTGCGAGCGGATCCGCCCTTCCAGGGTGCTCAGGTCCCGGATGTAAACATCGCAGAGGTAGCGTTTTAGCAGGGTGAGTGCGGGAATATCGTCTATGGCGCAGACGGTGGGGTCCAGCATGGATTTGGACTTATCCGAATGGAGCTGGTAAGTTACAATATGCCCGGCCCCGAGGCTTACCAGGGTTTTAAGGTGCACCCAGAGGCCCACGGAACTGCGCCTCGCGGTGCGGTCGGAACGGGAGCAGGAAACAAAAGGCTCAAACACGGTGATTTTTCCCGCCTGGGACCGTTTGAGGGCGTCAACCGTATGGTAAAGCTCGATTTTTGCCTCTTCAACATCGATTCCCGCCTCGTTTCTGGCGCAGCTGGTAAAGAGGACAACATCCTTGCCCCTGATGGAAGAATTTACCACCGCCTCCATTTCCCCGTCGGCAAAGCGGTCCACGCTCAGGATGCCGGTCCCGTTCATGGTATCCGCAAAAGATGAAAAGCTGGGGAATTTGGAGAGGTATTCAGCCACGCGGGAAGCATAGCTCCGCATGGACCGGGTGGCGGTGATAACGAATTCATTTACCATGATAGCCCCTTCCGGAATTTGCGCCCCGTAAAAAAACCCGGCCGGGTTTTGCAGGAGCCTCATTTACCTCTAATTATACAAAATACCATGGGATTTGAACAGAACTCGGGGAATGATTTCCGCGATAAAATGATTTAACATTACGAAGCTAATTCCCGCGCCGGCGAAAAGGCGCAGGGGATACGCAAGCGCAAGGGATAGAAGCGGAACAAAAAACCGGCGGTTTTTTGTTGGAGCGGATAGCCCGGTCCGCGCGGCGCAGGCGCGCGGATGCGCCCAAATTCCGGATTAAAATATGAAACCCCTGACGTAACTATCCAGTCGGGGGGCTAAAGCCCCCACTCCGCAAAAAGTCTTGTTGAGACTTTTTGTCATATTCGGTTGGACGAGGGGGTCTGGACCCCCTCCGCTCGAAAAAACTATCATTTTTTCGAGCTACCCCCGCTTGGCATTTATTGGCAGATGCAGACTGAATAGTTACACCCCGCCTCTGTTTTTCTATTCCCGCGATACCTTGTTTTTCCGCCCGGATATGCGATATTATAAACAACGGAGGGCTGCTTTGTTCAGAGGATTAACACAGCGGGCGCAGCGGATATTGACAATCGACGCCCAGGAAGAAGCGCGGCGCTTCAATTCGGACCAGCTCCTGCCGGAACACGCTGTAGTCGCGCTCCTCAAGGACGGCAGCGGGATTGCCTGCAAAGCCCTCAAGTTTTTGAGAATCGATCTGCCTGATTTCAGGCGCACTATTGAAAATGAAATCCCGCGCCTGCCCGGGGCGCTTATATTCGGGGATGTCCCCCCTTCCAAAAGAATGCGGACTATGCTGGAAAACGCCGCGGAAGAGGCCCGCGCCATGGGCAGCGAGTATATCGGCACCGAACACCTCCTCTTCGCGGCTATGCGGGAGTCCGGCTCCCCTGTTCAGAACTACCTTACCCAGAGAACCGTGGACATTGATATGGTCCGGGTAGTTGTGCAGACTTCTTTCCAGCCCGGGGATTCCGCCAAACGGGAAGAGGAATTTGTCGCGGCGGAAGGCTACCAGACTTTTATGTTCTATCCCAACGATTTAAAAAGCGGGGAATCCCGGCCGCGGGAAAACCGCGGGCGGCAGGCTAATTTTTCCAAAACAACGCCAAACCTGGACGAGTACTCGCGGGATCTTACCGCTCTGGCCGGCGCGGGGAAGCTCGATCCGGTGATCGGCCGGCGCAGGGAAATAGAGCGGGCCGTGCGCATCCTTGCCCGGCGCACCAAAAACAACCCGGTATTAATCGGGGAGCCCGGCGTCGGGAAGACCGCCATTGTCGAGGGCCTTGCCCAGCTTTTCGCGGGCAGCGAGATACCCGACGCCCTGGCGGGCCGGCGCATCCTTTCCCTGGACATGGGTTCCGTGGTGGCGGGTACCAAATACCGGGGGGAATTCGAGGAACGGCTTAAAAAAATCATGCGGGAGATAACCCGCGCGGGAAACGTGATCCTCTTTATCGACGAGATCCACACGATTATCGGCGCGGGGGGCGCGGAGGGTACTATAGACGCCTCGAATATGTTCAAGCCCGCCCTGTCCCGCGGGGAGATACAGTGCATAGGCGCTACTACCCTTGCCGAATACCGGAAACACTTTGAGAAGGACGCCGCGCTGGAACGCCGCTTCCAGGGTATTCTTGTGGAGGAGCCGAGCCTTGAGGAGACCCGGAAAATTCTCACGGGCATCCAGAAGAAATACGAGGAGCACCACCGGGTAAAGTACACCCAGGAAGCCCTTGACGCCGCGGCCGGCCTGGCCCACCGTTATATTTCGGGCCGGTTCATGCCCGACAAGGCTATTGATATTCTTGACGAGGCGGGGGCCATGCGGAAACTGGAAACGGATACCCAGCCCCCGGAGCTTGCCGGCATTGAGGCGGAGATCAGGCTGTTTATGACGGAGAAGACTGCGCTGGCCTCTTCCCGGGATTACAAGCGGGCCGCGGAAATACGGGACCGGGTACGCTGCCTGCGCGGGCGGCTTGCGACGGTCCGGGAAGCATGGGAATGCCGTTCCAAAAACAGGCCGGTTATGGTAGACGAGGCGGATATACGCAGGATTGTGGCGGAGACTACCGGGATGCCGCTTACCCATATCGAGGAAGAGGAATCCCGCCGGCTTTTGCGGATAGAGGAAGAGTTGCACCAGGCGGTGGTAGGGCAGGACGACGCGGTGGCAAAGGTTTCCTCGTCGATCAGGCGTTCCCGGGCCGGGGTCTCCTCGCCCAGGCGCCCTATGGGTTCCTTTATTTTCCTGGGCCCCACCGGGGTAGGCAAGACCCTCTTGGCAAAACGGCTCGCCGCGTACCTGTTCGGCACGGAAGAAAGCCTGGTGCGTATCGATATGTCGGACTTTATGGAAAAGCACAACGCATCCCGGCTTGTGGGGGCGCCTCCGGGCTATATAGGCTACGAGGAGGGGGGGGTGCTGACGGAAAAAATACGCCGCAACCCCTACCGGGTAGTGCTGTTTGATGAAATCGAAAAAGCCCACCACGATGTGTTCAACTTGCTGCTCCAGGTTTTGGAAGAGGGGGAACTCAGGGACAATCTGGGCCATACGGTGAATTTCCGTAATACCGTTATTATTATGACCAGCAATGCCGGCGTGCGGGAGATTTCCCGGGATAACCGTCTTGGTTTTGCCTCCGGCAGGGGGATCATGTCGGTGGAGGAAATCAGGAACGAGGCTTTTTCTGAATTGCGGAAGCAGTTCAGCCCGGAATTTATCAACCGGGTGGACGAAGTGGTGGTTTTCCACGCGCTCAACGAAGATCAGATAGAGGCCATCCTGGACCTCCAGCTGGAGGAGCTTTCGATGCGCCTCGCGGAGCGGGGGTACTTTGTGCGGCTTTCCCCCTCGGCAAAAAAGGCGATTGCGGGAAAAGGCTGGGACCCGAAATACGGCGCCCGGCCCATGCGGCGGGCCGTACAGAAGGAACTGGAAGATCCCCTTGCCCTGCTCATCCTGCAGGGGGCTTACCCCATGGGGACCGCCTTTATCGTTGACTGCCGGGACGGTGAAATTACCCTGCACCCCAAGCCGGCGGAAAAGCCAAAAAAAGCGGAACCCGTTATTACTTGAAGGCGGGGCCGGATGCCGGGATAAACGTATAGAATCTTTTCGGGCGCATCCGCGGGCCAGCCTGCCCGCGGACCGGGCTTTACGCTTGTATCTTTTTTGCCTGCGTCAAAAAAGGATACCGCTCCAATCCCTTGCGCGTTCCGTATGGGGGCATTTTTCCGCCAATGGGAAAACCCCGTATACAAGCAGCAGGCTGCCGGTTTTTACCGCCTGGCATCTCCGGCTAAATTATCGTTCCCGGGTACAGCACCGCGTTTTTCGGGATCACGATGATCCCGTCTATAATATAGTAGTGGCCATAGTTGCCGTCGGTGCGGTTCAGATCGTCGATGCCAATTCTGCAGCCCTCGCCTATGCAGGCGTTCTTGTCGATGATGGCCCCTTTGACGATAGTGCCCCGCCCAATCCCCACATTGGGAAGGCGGGCTTCGCTGTTCTGCTGTTTCTGCTTCTCCGACTCGTAATAGTCCGCCCCCATGCACACCACCCCGTTAAGGCTTGCCCCGGATTCGATAATGGTCCTTATCCCGACAATTGAATTGGTGATAGACGCATTGGTAATGATACAGCCTTCCGCGGCAATGGACTGGCTCATATTGCTGAAATTCATCTTGGAAGGGGGCAGGCTGCGCATGTGGGTATAAATCGGTTTTTCCTCGTCATAAAAATCGAATTTGGGGCGCAGGGAAGTAAGGTCCAAATTTGCCTCGTAAAAGCTCTTGATAGTCCCGATATCTTCCCAATAGCCTTCAAAAACATAGGCGTTTACCTTGAGGGTATTGATCGTCATGGGAATAATCTCTTTGCCGAAGTCGGTATACTCGTTCGCCAGGCAGCTTTCCATAGCCTCGGCGTTGAAGATATAAATGCCCATAGAGGCTAGGTACTCGTCGCCCCTGGCCTTGTCCGCTTTCAGTTCGGACGGAATTTTAAAATCCGAGATGTCCCGGACAGATCCCGGCTTTTCAAGGAATTCGGTAATCTCGCCCTTTCTGTTCGCCTTGAGTATTCCAAGCTGGCTTGCGTCTTCCCTGCCCGTAGCGGTACAGGCAATGGTAATCGCCGCGCCGGAATCTTTGTGCCTTTTCAGGAAATCCTGAAGATCCATACGGTAGAGCTGGTCGCCGGATAGAATAATATAATAATCGGGATTCTGGGTCCTGAAATGGATAAAGTTCTTCCTTACCGCGTCGGCGGTTCCCTCGTACCAGCCCGAATGTTCAAAGGTCTGCTCCGCGGCGAGAATTTCAACAAAACCTTTGGAAAAAATATCAAAATTATAGGTCTGGGAAAGGTGAAGGTGTAACGACGCCGAGTTAAACTGGGTCAGGATGTATATCTGCCTGAGGTTAGCGTTGATACAGTTGGAGATAGGAATATCTACCAGGCGGAATTTGCCCCCGAAAGGCACCGCGGGTTTTGCCCTTTCCTGGGTTAAGGGGAATAAACGGGTGCCTTTGCCGCCACCCAGCACGATAGACAGTACCTTGGCCATGTTTAGGTCCTCCATACCAGAGTATATAGCGGAATTATTGGGATGTCAAAACGCGCTTACAATATTTGTGGAAATTGGTTACGATAATGAGCATGAATCAGAGAGAGGCGCTGGAACAGATACTGAAAGATCCGGCTTTCGCGGACAATATCGTGGAAGACAGGCTTCTTCCCGCGCGCGAGGGGGTCTTTTTGCCCTTTCCGGACGATCTTGACAAAAGGATACGCAGCGCCCTTGAAAGCCGGGGGATCGGCGCGATTTATTCCCACCAGAGGGAAGTATGGGACGCTGTGCGGGCCGGGAATAATGTGGTTGTGGTAACCCCCACGGCCTCCGGCAAGACCCTCTGTTACAACCTCCCCGCGCTCCAGGCACTGCTCCTTGACGAAAAGGCCCGCGCCCTCTACCTTTTCCCCACCAAGGCCCTGTCCCAGGACCAGCAGTCGGAGCTGAACGAACTGACCGGCCGGGCGGATCCCCAAGGCTCCCTGCTCGCCTCCTTTAATATAAAAGTGATGACCTATGACGGCGACACTCCCGACAGCCTGCGCGTCGCGGCAAGGGATTCGGGGCGCATCATCATCACAAACCCGGATATGCTGCACGCAGGGGTGCTGCCGAACCATCCCCGGTGGATCAAATTTTTCTCGAACCTGAAGTACGTGGTGGTTGATGAGGCCCACGCCTACCGCGGCGTTTTCGGGAGCCATGTGGCGAACGTGATACGGCGGCTCAGGCGCGTCGCCGCTTTTTACGGGTCCAGCCCGGTCTTTATCCTCTGTTCCGCCACCATCGCCAACCCCAGGGAACTGGCGGAAACCCTTATCGGCGGCCCGGCGCTTTTGGTTGACCGGAACGGCGCCCCGCGCGGCGAAAAGCGTATTATCCTTTACAACCCGCCGCTGGTGGACGCTGTCCAGGGCATACGCCGCAGCGTGGTCACCGAAAGCCGCCGCTGGATGATCGCCTTTTTAAAGGCCGGCATTAAAACCATCCTCTTTGCCCATTCGCGGGTAAAAACAGAGGTAGCCGCCTCCTATGTAAACGGGGAACTCGCGAATATTTTTACCGGCAATTCCCGCATCAGGGTGGAGGCCTACCGGGGAGGGTTCCTCCCCAACGAGAGGCGGGAAATTGAGCGGGGCCTGCGGGAGGGAAGCATACACGGCGTTGTGTCTACAAACGCGCTTGAACTGGGTATAGACATAGGCGGCCTTGACGCGTCGGTCGTGGCGGGGTTTCCCGGCTCTTTTAACTCATTCTGGCAGCAGTCGGGCCGGGCCGGGAGGAGGGGCGGGATATCGGTATCGGTCTTTGTGGCGTCTTCCTCGCCCCTGGACCAGTTTATCATGAAAAATCCGGAATGGTTTTTCCGCAAGAGCGCCGAGGAGGGGAGGCTTGATCCCGACAATCCCTATATTCTGGCCGATCATGTCAAATGCGGTTGTTTCGAGCTGCCTTTCAGGGACGATACCGCCTCTTTCCCCGAGCCTTTCGGGGAGCAGGCGGAGGAGGTCCTGTCCTACCTTGAGGAAGCGGGGATTGTGCGCCACACGGCGGGTAAATGGCACTGGGCCGAACGTTCCTTCCCGGCGGAGGGGATCAGCCTGAGATCGGCTACGGCGGACAATGTGGTAATCGTCGATGTGACCGGGGGCAGGCGCACGGTTATTGGCGAGATGGACCGGCCGAGCGCCAAGGAGCTTATCTTTAAAAACGCGGTTTATATCCACCGGGGCAGGCAGTACCTTGTCGAGGACCTGGATATTGAAAACCGCACCTGCCTGGTCCGGGAGGCCGAGGTAAATTACTTTACCGACGGGCTTGTAAAAACGGATATCAAGGTGCTTGCCGAAGACGAGGAAATAACTGTACCTCCGGCGCGTCAGGCCTCCGGGGAAGAAGGCGGGGCCGCCGCGCAGGCAGTTCTCTGCGACGCGCTGGTACGCAGCCAGGTTGCCAAATTCAAGAAGATACGCTTTCATACCCATGAAAATATCGGCTACGGGGATATAACCCTTCCGGAAGAAGAAATGCAGACCCGTTCCCTGGCCCTGTGTTTCGGCCCCGAAACGGCGGGCGGAAAGATGCTCGGCTCCCTTGCCGCGGAAGATCCCGGTTCCGTGCTGGGCGGGGCGGGGACCCTGCTCAAACTGATCGCGCCCATATTCCTGCTCTGCGATCCCCGCGATCTTGGCATAGCGGAACGGGTACGGGACCCCCATTTCGGCGTCCCCGTACTCTTTATCTACGACAGATACCCCGGCGGGACCGGGCTTTCCGAATCCCTTGCCGGCAGGATAAGTGAGATCTTCCGCACCGCCTACCGGGCGGTTGCGGGCTGCCCCTGCAAAGAGGGCTGCCCCTCCTGTGTAGGCCCCGGCGGCAACAAGGCGGGGACCGCGGCGTTTCTCGGCGCGCTGGCAGGACGGGCGGAGGCTGGATGAAGGGCAATCTGCGGAACAGGCTGCTTTTGATACGGGAGATAGAAGGGCGGAAAAAAGCCGGGGGCGCCCCCGCCGCGCAGGAAAACGCCGCCCTTACGGCCCGGGCCGGCAAGGCCCCCGCGCAAGGCTTTTCCGGGGAAGCAGCGCCCATAGCGGACGATTCGCCGGGGACGCTCCCCGGCTGGGAAAGCGCCGGCTTTCTTGCGGCCAGGCGGACTGTTACGCTGGATTTCCCCTGCGCGCTGCCCCCGCTTTTCCCCCGCAGCCTGGGTATAGTGGCTCCGGACTTTTCCAGATACCTGGCTGATCCCGCTATCCGGGGGGAAGCCGGCCCCGAATCCCTTTGTTTTTTCGATCTTGAAACAACCGGCCTTTCAAGCGGCGCGGGGACTGTGGCTTTTCTCGCTGCATTCGGGCGCTTTGTCCCGGCCGCCCCCGCCGGCCCGGTGCCTTACACGCTCCGGGTAAGCCAGTACCTCCTCCTCGACTACCCCGGGGAAGGCGGTTTTCTTGAGGCGGCGCTTAAGGAATTCGGCGCCGGCGGCGCGTTGGAAATACCGGGGGGAAACCCGGCGGCGCTGCGGCAGCCTCCGCTTGTCGTTACCTACAACGGAAAGACCTTCGACTCCCAGATCCTCAGGACGCGCTGCCTGATGAACGCGATTGCCCCTCCCGAATACTGCCACGCGGACCTGCTCCACCCGGCGCGTCGGCTCTGGAAACGGGTGCTTCCCTCCTGCTCGCAGGCGTCCATCGAGACCGCCGTACTTGGCCTGGACCGTTCGGGCGACACCCCCGGTTCCGAAGCGCCGGACATCTGGTTTGACTTTCTTAAAACCGGAAAAACCGGGGCCCTGCACGGCATCTGCGAGCATAACGTCAGGGACATTTACGGCCTGGCCCGGCTTATGGCGGCCCTGGCCGAAATCGCCGCCTCTCCCCTGGAAGCCCTTGGAAAGTACCGCTGCGACGCCGAGCGGCTCGCCCTCCGCTGGTGGAAGGTATGCCGGGGAGAAACGCTTGCCCCGGCATACCCCGTTTGCGGCACGGGGACGCCGGCGGGCGGCGCTGAATTGGAAAAGGGGAAATCTCTTCTGGACCACGCCGCGAAAGAAGGCTGGAGAAAGGCGATGCTCGTCAGAATGATAGATGCGGAATGGCGCCTCAAAGATCCGGCAAAGGC
>JAIRZS010000336.1 GCA_031267115.1 Treponema sp. | reverse complement strand
GCGTTCAAGGCATTTTTCCAGATCGGGCTTGAATTCTGTTTCGATCTGCCACGCGCCGGCTTTTTTCAGGCATTCATTCATTCTGCGTTCCCTTGTCCCGGCTGTACGGCTGATCCGGCATCGGTCTGGGTTACCCGGTATTTGATATGCTTCGCGTATTGATCAAAGGCGACGGCGGCGATTAACACCAATCCCTGCACAACCCGCTGCACATAATCGCTTAATCCAAGAATAATCATTCCGTTTGCCAATACCCCCATGATCAGTACTCCGGCGATTACCCCGGTAATCTTTCCGTCGCCGCCGCTGATGCTTACCCCGCCAAGCACCACTGCGGTAATAATGTCCATTTCATAACTTGTTCCTGCCTTGGGAGTGCCGCTGTTGGTACGGGACAAAAGTACGATACCCGCTATCGCGCAGCAGATTCCGCTATAAGCGTAAACAAAATACTTTATTTTTTTTACGTCTACGCCGGAAAGCCTGGAAGCTTCTTCGTTCCCGCCAACGCCGTAAATATAACGCCCGATACGCATTTTATTCAGGAGTATATATGTTACAATAAACATTATTGCCATAATAATGACCGGTATCGGTACCATCCATAAATACCCCTGGCCAATAATTTCAAAACCTTTGGGAAAACCGAAAACCGGCTTGCCCCCGGTTATAAGGTAAGCCGCGCCGCGTACAGAGGTCATGGCCCCCAAAGTACCGATCATGGGAACGAGTTTCAGTTTGTTGACGATAAAACCATTTGCAAACCCCAGGAGAAGGCCGCACGCCAAACCCGCCAAAAGCCCCAGGGGCATGCCCAGCCCCCACCCCTTTCCCGGCGAAATAAAGAGCGCGGTGATAACCCCGACCATGCCGATTGTTGATCCTACGGAAAGGTCAATGCCTCCGGTCAGGAGGACGCAGGTCATCCCGGTTGCGGCGATACCGACCACCGCCACCTGGCGTAAAATATTGAAAATGTTTTCCGGCGACAGAAAGGCCCTCGGCTTGAGCGCCGCAAACAGTACGAGCAACGCTATCAGTACCAGGTAAATTCCATAGGTAATCAAAAGACCCCTGATGTTTAGATGTTTTCTTTCCATAAATGTTACCCCTTACAAATTGGAAGCCATGGCGAGTACCGTTTCCTGTGTAGCGTCCCAGGGGTCAAGCTCGCCCATGATCCGCCCCTCGTGCATTACTACGATCCGATCGCTCATGCCCAGAAGTTCCGGCATTTCCGAAGAAATCATTATTATCGACTTTCCCTGTTCGGCCAGGGAACGCATTAATTTGTATATTTCCTGTTTTGCCCCGACATCGATTCCCCGGGTCGGTTCGTCGAATATCAGCACATCGCATTTTGTCGCAAGCCACTTTGCCAGCACTATCTTCTGCTGGTTGCCCCCGGAAAGATTCTTTACCAATTGTGATTCCGACGGCGTCTTGATTTGCAGATTGGTGATTTGTTCCTTAACAATACCGTTTTCTTTCCTGCTTTCGATCCACTGCCGCTTCGACAGCACCGGAAGGCAGGCGAAACTGACATTGACTTTTACGGAAAGCCCCTGAAGTACGCCGTGACGTTTGCGATCCTCGGGGATAAGGCCAATCCCGTGCTTTATCGCCTCTTTCGGGCTTTTTACGCGCACCGATTTGCCGTTGAGGAAAATTTCCCCGCCGGTAAGGGGGTCCGCGCCGAAAATTGCCCGCACAGTTTCTGTACGCCCGGCGCCGACCAAACCTCCCAGGCCGAGTATTTCCCCCTTCTCAAGCTCAAAGGATACATCCTTGATATAGTCGCTGCAAAGGTCCTTTACTTTTAGTACAACCTCTCCTTTATCCGTTGTCCTTTTGGGATAGGTCCCCGACAGTTCCCGTCCGACCATAAGGCGTATTAATTCGTTCCGATCTGTTTCCGCCGTATTAAGCGTTGAAATATAAAGCCCGTCCCTCAAAACCGTAACCCGGTCCGCGATTTGGAAAATTTCCTCCATGCGGTGGGATATATAAAGTATGGTTACGCCCTTTTGCTTTAAACGGCGCAGAACCGCAAACATGGATTCAATTTCAGGCGGCGTAAGGGGGGCGGAAGGCTCGTCCAGAATCAGGAATTTAACTTCCCGGGAAACCGTTTTCGCGATTTCTACCATCTGCTGGTACGCAACTGTCAGGTCTTTAACACGTGTTTTGGGGTCAATGCTGATTCCCAATTCTTCAATAATCGCCTTCGCTTCCCGGTTCATGGTTTCATGATCCAGAAACAGTTTTTTTCTTTTTTCCCTTCCGTAAAAGATATTCTCCGCCGCCGACAAAAAGGGTACAAGATTAAATTCCTGATACACGGCGCCGATTCCCCTTTCAATGGCTTCAATCGGCGTCAGGCTTTTGCAGGTTTTACCCTGGAATACAATCTCGCCGTCCGAAGGCTCAATACAGCCGGTGATGCATTTTATCAACGTGGATTTCCCGGCTCCGTTCTCGCCGACTATGGCGTGAATCTCCCCGGGACGAAAACCGATGCTTACCTTGTTCAGGGCAACAACCCCGGGATAGAATTTTACAATATCCCGCAATTCAAGGATGTTTGTTTCGCTCATAAAATTCGGCGTACTCCTTTTGATACAAGAAAGGTATGCCCGATAAGGGGCATGCATGTCCCTTGCCGGGTATACCTGTGCTTTTCGGCATCGTTAATCGTTAAATTAAATTAAAAGCCGCCGCCCTAATAATTCCCGATATTGGCGGTTGTTACCGGAATCATCTTTACCACCTGGATTCCCGAAATGGGGCCACTCTGCAAAACTTTGGCGGCCAGATCGATAGTATCCCTGCCGGTCTGTACCGGGGCAATATCGACGGTAGCCCGCAGCACCGTTCCTTCTTTGATTCTGGCAATAGCCTCTTCCGTGGCGTCAAGCCCCACAATGCAGAAATCATCCGTGGCTTTCCCTGCGGCCTGTACCGCGTTCAATGCCCCAAGGGCGCCGGAATCGTTGATGCAGGCAATCACCTTGATATTGGGATTGGCCTGAAGCATGGCGGCGGTAACCTGTTCGCCCCGCTCCGGCGTTGCCGCGGATTGTTCGTTTACAATCCTGGCGTTGGGCGCCATTTTCAGGATCGCCTCTTTAAGCCCTTCGCCCCGGTCAATGATGGTCTCCATTTCGGGATAGGAAATGATTCCCACCTCAACCGTCTGATCTTTGGGGAAATGGTCGATGATCCACTGCCCGGCCAAAGTCCCGCCGGCTAAACCATAGTCCCTTTCCTGGGTGCCTATCCATCCTTCATAACCGTCCACCGCCTGGGTTACGCAGATAACCCTGATGCCTCTCTGCTTCGCCCTTGCCACATAGGGGACCAAAGCAGCGCTGTCATAGGGCGCGATGATGATGGCGTTGACCCCTTCCGTAATAAAGTTTTCAATTGAATTGATCTGGGTCTGGGCATCGGATCTGCCGTCCGCGATTGTGAGCTGCCAGCCGAGATTCTTTGCCTGCTCTTCCAGCCCTTTCGCAATGTCGATGAAGTATACGTTGCCAAGGTCCTGAAGCGTAGCTCCCACGCGAATGGTTTTTGCGCCGCTGCTTTTCTGGCCGCCGGCAAAAACAGCGCCGGTAAGCAGAAAAACCGCCAACAGAAACACGATAAGTTTTTTCATGATTTTCCTCCTGAATGATTTTCCGATTTGTCGTTTCGGACATTTTATGGTATCATGGTATACCGGCAAAAAACAGGGAGCAAGCAAATTTCACAAAAACAGCAATTTTTACAACAAAACAGCAAGAAACAATTCCGGCGCGGGTGCATACCGGGCACATACCGGATATATATTACGCGGTTTTGAATACCCGGGCGGGATTTTAGCGCCCTTGGCAGCCCGTCAGGCATTGCCCCGGTAAGCCGCAGGCCATACCCCCACAAGGTTTTTAAAGGCATTGCAGAAACTCCCCTCGCTGGAAAAACCGCAGGCATGGGCAATTTCCTTGATGGGCAGGGCGGAGCGTTTTAACAGGTGATTAGCGGCGCCTATACGGGCCATCAGTACATAACGGTGGGGGGTATAACCTATTTTCTTTTTAAACTGCCGGGCAAAGTGGAAAGGGGAAAGCGCCATCCGTTCCGCGAGGTCTTCGGATCTGAGCGGCTGCCGGATGTTTTCGGATATATAGGCCAGCAAATCGTCCCAGGGGTTATCTTCCTGTTCGGGAACCGGCGGGTTCCCCAGGAGGAATTCGGTCATCACAACCACCAGGTACTTGTTGCTCAGGATATCGTTTACGCCCTTCTTTTTATCGAATTTCTGATAGATATTGTTCAGGTTGTTGTAGATAATCTGGGAACGGCCCGGCGGGAGGGACTTAAGCACAGAACAATTAGTGCCTTTGGCTGCTGTCCTGAAATAATCGCGGACCATGGTCCCGTCAAAGTGGACCCAAACCATCTCCAGCTCCGATCCGGCCTGGGCGCCGTAAGCGTGGGGATGATAACAGTCCAGAAGAAAAGCGTCATTCCCGCCGAGAATAATCCTGCGGTCGTTTTGGTAAACATAAGCCTTTCCGCTTTTGATAAATAAAACCAGATAACTGCCGTAATTATTCCGGACGCCGCTGTGAACCAGATAACCATCATAATTATCCCGGGTAACCCGGTAAGTCTCATCGCAAAAATAATAGCCGCTTGAACTCGGGGTCAGAAACACCTTGCGGTCATGCTCTTTCGGAGTGTGGAAATATATGTTGGATCGGGGCAGCACGCCTCTTTCGTGAAGCTTCATCTCCTTCAATACGCTCCCTGCGTAATAATAAAACGGCAAAAACCCGCTGTCAAGGAAACGATGACGGGAAACGGAGGCATACAGAGTCCCAGGCAAAACCTGAATCGTTCGGTTTAAGCGGGTTACAGCGCATCATAAAGACAATAGTAGTATGGATGAAATCTTTCGTATGGACGAAGGGGGCAGCTGGTTCTTCATTGAAGCGGACAATGGATTCCCTTTTGCTAATATCGAAGCTCTGGTCAATACTATAAAGGAAATCCGATAATAAATCTGAGCCTTTTTCAAGATGCCCATATAGAAAACACTGCGGCGCTAAAGCCTGCGACCGGTCCGGCGTCTGCCGGGCCAATCGCGCTGCGTCCGCGCCAGGCCGGGGGCCGCGCCGAAATCCCGTTGCGCTTAATTAGCCCCCCGCCTTCTCCGCTATTTACCCCTTCTCCCAGGGCTTCACCACCACGCGCATCCCCTGGTGGCCTTCCGCCGTGGCGAAAGCCTCGGCAACGCGATCCAGGGGGAAGCGGTGCGAGATATAGGGCTTGATATCCGGGCGGCCTGCGGCGATAAGGTCAAGGGCCTGCCGGTGATGCCGGGGGACCGAGCCGTGAGCGCCCACCACAAGAAGTTCCTTGTAGTGGATAATATTGGTGTCCAGGGTTACGGTACTGCCCGCGGGAAGGCCGCCGAAGAGGTTAATCCGGGCGCGGTTCTTCGCCATTTTCAGGGCGTCCACGTGCGATTGCGGGTTGGGATTCGCCGTAAAAATAACATCGGCCCCCAGGCCGCCCGTCTCTTCCAGCACGCGCTTTACCGGGTCCTCCTCGGACGAGCAGATATAGCTGTCGGCGTGGAACTTGCGGGCGTTTTCCAGGCGCGGGCGGGAACGCTGGACCACAATCACCCTGGACGCGCCCGACATATACGCTATAGGGATAATCATACAGCCGATAGGCCCCGCGCCTATAATAACCACCACATCCCCCAGGCGTATGCCGGTCAGCTCCACAGCGTTGAGCACGCAGGCCAGAGGTTCCGCCAGGGCCGCTTCGTCGTAATCCAGGCCCTCCGGGATATGGTGTACCGGGCCGTAATTAACCACCGTCTTGTTGAGCAGCACGTACTCCGCAAAACTCCCGGCAATCTGGTAGCCCAGGGCGTAGTTGATCTGGCAGTTATTGCCGATGCCGGCCTCGCAAAACCCGCACTCCCCGCAGGGTACGTCTGCGCCCAGCGCGACACGGTCCCCTTTCCTGAACCGGGTAACATTGGCCCCCGCCTCCACCACTTCGCCCGCCGACTCGTGGCCCAGAATCTGGGGCGGATCCACCCGCGAACCCCCGTGGCGGAAAATACGTATGTCGGACCCGCATACCGCGCATGAATGGACCTTAACCAGAACGCTGTCCGCGTCCGGCTTCGGCGTAGGGACTTCCCGCACTTCCATTTTATCTTTGTCAAGATATACCGCAGCTTTCATGTTCACTCCTCTTGCCAGTATACTGGCTGCCAGCATAATAATTTAACGGGGGGCCTGTTACCGGACAGCGGGCGCCATTCGCCGGAGGCCGTTTCCCGGCCCCCCTGCGCTCCAAAGGTTTTTGCCTGCGGCAAAAACGCTTTTCCGCTACCCCCCGCACAGGCCAAAGTCAGTTTTTGTTTACAAACATTATCTTTACCCAGAATTCGCCGCGCTGCCGGGCAAGCTCGAAAGCCCGGTTGCAGTCCTCAAGGCCGAACCTGTGGGTAATCATTTTTTCCAGTTGGAAGATCCCCTTTTCCATGCACCGGACAGCCAGGCGCCAGTCGTTGTGCGCGTCATTGTACCCGGAATTCCAGGTTCCCTTAAGGGTAAGCTGCTTCCGCAGAATTTCCCAATACGCCTTTTGCGGAATATCCATGTTTTTCGCCGGGTTTCCCATAAGTACCACCCTGCCGAAGGTCTTCGCCGCCTTAAGGCAGCCCTCCAGAGTCGCGGAAACCCCCGCCGCTTCCAGGACAAGGTCCGCGCCCCGGCCCCCGGTAACTTCCAGAATATACCCGGCGGCGTGGACATTTCCGGAGTTCACCGTATGGGCAAAGCCCAGGCTGCGGGCAAAGTCCAGTTTGGCCTGGTCAACATCGACCAGAATCACCTGTCCCGCGCCCCAGCCCCGGGCAGCCTGGGCGGCAAGCAGGCCGATAGTTCCCGCGCCAAAGATCGCCGCCGTGTCCCCCAGGCCTATTCCCGCCTGGGAAAGGGCATGAATCGCGACTGCGCAGGGTTCGCACATGGCCGCGGATTCAAAGGGAACGCTGTCCGGAACAAAAACCAGGTTCCACTTCTTAACCGCGATATATTCCGCAAAAGCGCCGTCCCTGCGGGAACCGTAGTAATCGTAATCGCTGCACTGCGGGTACTCCCCAATCTGGCAGGCCGCGCATTTTCCGCAGGGGATAAGGGGGAAAACCGCGGCTTTTTTTCCAATAAGATCCCTGTCCCCGGGATTGGCGTCCACAATCAGCCCCGCGAATTCATGGCCCGGAATCGTGGGGAAATGGTAAGTGCCCTTTTCAAAGACCCGGGGAATATCGGAACCGCATATTCCCGCCGCCTTGATCTGTAACAGCACCTCATCGCTTTCCAAAACAGGGGCCGGGACTTGCTCGTAACGCAGATCCCCGATACCGTGAAGATTGCAGGCCATCATTGTTTCGCTCATAAATACTCCTAATTCCCTGCGGCAGATATTTCCAAATTAAAGGAATCTTCGGGCCATGCGGTATATTCTGCCCATAGAAGCTTCTTCAGTATTATCCCCTAAAAACCGTCCCGATACAAGGCCCGCCCGCCGCCGGGAATTTCCCCAAAAATTGCGGAACAAGCGTTTGGAAGGCATAAACAACACGGAAACGGACCCCTACAGCAGAGGCACGCCCCGATCCCGGCAGTAATCCAGGGTTTCCCGGGGCCAAACAGAGGCCTGGACTTCCCCAACGTGGGCCTTCCGTAAAAAGAACATGCAGAGCCGGGACTGACCTATGCCGCCCCCTATGGTCTGGGGAAATTCGCCCTCCAGGAGCCGCTTATGCCAAAAAAGTTCCCGCCGGTCCCCGTGGCCGGTAAGGCCAAGCTGCCGGAGCAGGGTCTCCCGGTCCACCCGGATTCCCATAGAAGATAGTTCCAGGGAGTCCTGCCGTACCGGGTCCCAAACGATAATATCCCCGTTCAGTCCCGGCAGCCCGTCTTCGGCGGGGGTGGTCCAGTCATCATAATCCGGGGCCCGGCCGCCGTGGATCGTCCCGTCCGAAAGCGCCCCTCCTATGCCCATAAGAAAAACAGCGCCGTATTCCCCGGCGAGCCGCGTTTCCCTTTCCCGGGGGCTTAGATCCGGATAGCGGCTCCGGGCCTCCTCGGTGTGGATCGCCTGTATCCGCTCCGGCAATACAGGGGTAATTTCCGGATAGGTTTCGGATACCGCAAATTCCGTAGTTCTCAAGACCCCGTAGATCCGGTCTACCACCGAAACAAGAAAATCCCGGTTTCGGTCCTCCTCTCCCATTACCAGTTCCCAATCCCACTGATCCACATAAATAGAATGAATAGCGTCAATATCATCATCGGGCCGGATAGCGTTCATATCCGTATAAAGCCCCCGCCCCCTGGGGTATCCGTAATCGGCCAGGGCCATCCGTTTCCACTTAGCCAGGGACTGGACCACCTCCATCTCGGCGCCCCCCAGGTTCCGGACCGGGAAACGGACCGGCCTCTCGATACCGTTCAGGTCATCGTTGATTCCCCAGCCACGGCGCACAAAAAGAGGGGACGTTACCCGGGACAGGCGGAGTTCCGCGGAAAGGCTTTGTTCAAAGCGGTCCTTTACCAGCTTGATAGCCTGTTCTGTTTGTTTTTGATTAAGAAGGGGCCTGTATCCCCCGGGAAGAATCTTTTCCATATTGTACCTTGTATCTCCAACCGGATTGTATGTCAAAAAAGAACTCTGTATCAACCGGTCATACGGAACATGTCTTAATCCTGAGCCTGCCCATTACGGATTGTATCGCATTGCCGCAGTATTCAGGGGGGGCCTGTTACCGGAAGGGCGGCCCGGGCGGGTACAGGCCCTGTCCGGCCCCCCTACGCTCCAGCCTTGCCGCATTAAGCGTGGAGTTTTGCCTACGGCAAAACTCCTAAAAGATTTGCCGCCCCAGGCGGCAAGTCTTACGCTACCCCCCCGCAAGGTGCCAGGCACCTTTTTTCTCGATAAAAATTTATCCAGAAATTTGGTGCCTGGCACCTGCGGCGGCAGGCCGGCAGGGATGCCGGCTGCGACGATTCATGAGTTTTTGCTCTGCAAAAACTCAAAGCTGTAAAACGGCAGGGATGCCGTTTTACAGCAGCGCAAGGGATTGAAGCGGTATCCTTTTTTGCTAAAGGCAAAAAAGATACAAGCGTAAAGCCCGGTCCGCGCGCTTTCCTGCCCTGCGGGCAGGTTGGCGCGCGGATGCGCCCAAAAGAAAAAAATATTGGGACAGCCGGGGTTTTCAGAGACCCTCTATATTTTTTTCCTGCATAACACGGTTTCTGCGTTTAGTGTATACGGATATTCCTATCATCCCCGCGAGGGTAAAGACATAGGGGATTGCCAGGATAAAATCCGCGGGAACATTGAAGATACCCTGCGCGTAGTTTGAAAAAGATTCGGCCAGGCCGAACAGCAGCGCCGCCGCTAAAAGCCCCAGGGGCCTGCGGTTTCCCAGGAATATCACAACCAGGGCTATCCAGCCCCTGCCCGCCGGGATATTCGGCACAAACGCGCCCAGGCTGATCGTGAGCATCGAGCCGCCTATGCCGCAGCAGAAGCCGGAAATCAGGAAGGCGATAAAACGGCAGCGCCCGCTTTTTATGCCCAGCGACTTTAACGCACGGGAATGCAGCTCGCAGGAGCGGAGATGGAAACCGAAGGGCGTTTTATAGAGCGCCAGCCAGGCGATAAAAAGCAGCAGCCATGAGCAGTAAACATAAACGATGTGGTTCATAAATAATTCGCCGGCAACGGGTATTCTTTCCAAAATATCTACGCTTAGCGTTTTCAATTTGGGAAAACCGTCAAACGCCGCTATGCCGCGGGTAGAAAATATTTTATGGGAAAGCACCGTGGTAATGCCCGGCGCGAAAAGATTTGCCGCGAGGGCGGCGATAAACACGTTTGCCTTTAGATTGAAACTGAGAAAGGCGACAAGGGAGGCAAGAAGCATGGAGGCAAGGATACCGGCGAGTATGCCCGCGGCTATACTGCCCGAAAAATGCGTTACCGTTACGGCGGCAAAGGCGCCCAGGAGGAGCTGCCCCTCAAGCGCGATGTTGAGCGCCCCGGAAAGTTCCGTAAAAAGCCCCCCGGTCGCGGCGAAGAGGAGGGGCGTCATAATGCCGACGGCGGCGTGCAGGACCGGTATGGAATCGGCCATTACGGCTTCCCCCTGCCCCTGAAAAAATTCCCAAGCGCGGCGCTTGAAACCAAAAAGAACACTACCGACTGTACGATTGAGGCGATCTCCACCGTGACGTCGGAAAACTGCATGGCAAGCCGGGCGCCGGCGCCTATCCAGGCAAAGAAAAGCGCCGCCGGAACAACCAGCGCGGGCTTTGACCGGGCGATAAGGGCGACGGCAAGGCTGTTCCAGCCCAGCCCCTGGGAAAATTCCTTTACAACGGAAAAATAAGTCCCGTAGACCGCCATACCGCCCGCTACGCCGTAAAGCGCCCCGGAAAGGAACATGGACAAAATAACGCTGAAACCTGTATTGATTCCGCCGTAGCGGGCAAACATCGGGTTGAGGCCCGACATTCTGATTTCATAACCGGCAAGCGTCCGGTAAAGGAAAACCTGTACCAGGACTACCGCGATCAGCGCGAAGAAAACAGCCGCGCTTAAATTTGACGGGGGCAAAACAAGGGGGAGGCGGAACATTTCCGGTATTTTCCGCGTGGCCTGGAGGCTGGTGCCCGGATCGAGGAAAGGGCCGGTGACACAGTAGTTGGCGGCGAGGACAAGCGCGTTGGAAACAAGAAAGCTGGTGATAAGCTCGTTGGTATTCCAGCGCGCCTTGCACAGGCCCGAGAAAGCCGCCGCGAAGCCCGAGAAAAAAGCCCCGGCCAGGAGGGCCGCCGCCGCGCCCGCGTAGCCCGCGCCTTCAAAGGCCAGGGCGGCAACGGCGGTGATCAATGCACCGGAATACACCTGCCCTTCCCCGCCCAGATTAAGATTTCCGGATTTCATGGCAATGGAAACGCCAAGCCCGCCGAAGACAAGGGGGACAGCGCCGTTTATCATGTTGCCGAAATAGTAGGCGTTCCGGAAAGGCCCCAGGAAGAACAGCGAAAGTGTTTTTACCGGATCCTGGCTTAAAAGAAAAACCAATACCACCGCCGCCAGGAGGGAAGCGGCGAGGATCAGCAGCATACCCCCCGCGCCCATCCCTATACCGGCGATTGTTTTATCAAGCCCCTGTTCAAAACGGTCCGGGGGATTATAGGGCGCCCTGCCCGCCCCCACCGCTGTTTGGGCCGGTGGCGTTCCCTTTCCCGGGGATTTACCCGCGGATATGCCCGGAGTACCGCCGGCCGCGCTGCCCCCGGCCTTTGTAAAACGCGATTTCACGGCGGGCCCCCGGCAAGCCCCAGCATATAGGAACCGATTTCTTCTTTTAACCGGGATAAGCGTGATGATTGGGATAACCGGGATTGCCTTTCATCCGCATTTTCCGCCCCCTCCCCGGCGGCCAGGGGATTGGCTATTTCAGCGGCAACGGCGCCCCGGCAAAACACCAGGACCCTGTCCGCGTTGAAAAGAATCTCGTCCATGTTGGAAGAAATCAGGATAACGGCGGCCCCTCTGCCGCGCAGCAGCCCTATCTGATCGTATACATAACGGCTTGAGGAAACGTCAAGCCCCCATGTCGGTTCCGAAAAAACAATATAGTCCCGGTACCGGTCGATTTCCCTTGCCAGGATAAGCTTCTGGATATTGCCCCCGGAAAGGGAACGGAGGGGCTGTTCCGCCTTCCCGGCAATGCCGTAGCGTTCGATGAGATCGCCGGTAAAACGGCTTAACGCCTTGCCGTCAAGAAGGCCCCTGGGGAAAAAGCCTCGGCGGCGGTTGATCATCATGTTTTCCGCCACGGAGGCGCCGGGCGCGGTCCCTACGGAGAGGCGGTCGCCGGGAACATAGGCAAGATCCAATTTACGGAGGGAACGTGTTTTAAGCGCGGAAATATCCTTTCCCCGGAGGAGTATCCTGCCCCGGGTAACGGGAAGAAAGCCGCCAAGTACCGCTTCCAGGGTTCCAAGGCCGTTACCCCCCACTCCGGCAAAACCCAGAACCTCCCCGGAATAAACGGTAAAGCTGACGGAATCAAGCGCCGGCCGTTTCTGCCCGCGCCGCAGTACCGTTACCTTTTCAAAGCTGAGAACCGGTTTTTTTTCCGCCTTTTGCCCTTTATTATACGGGGCTTTTTCCGGCGGTACTGCGTTTGCCGCAGGCCGCGCGCGTTCCCCCATCAGGAGGCGGGAGAGTTCGCGCTCGCCGACATCTTTTGTTTCAAGGATCGCGGCCGCTTCCCCGTTCCGCATGATCAGGGTTCTGTCGGAAATCAGCTTAATCTCGCCCGGCTTATGGGTAATGAGAATAATGGATTTCCCCGATCCGGCAAGCAGTTTAATGGTACTGAAAATAGATGCGATTTCCTGATCGGTAAGGACTGCCGTGGGTTCGTCGAGAATAAGAATATCCGCGTTCCGGTAAAGGAGCTTGAGTATCTCCACCTGCTGCATCTGCCCCACCGCAAGCGACGCCACCTGCATACCGGCATCCACGGAAAAACGGTGGGCCTTGATTACCGCGTTTACTTTTTCCCTGGCCTTGGCGAAGCTGTAGAACAGCAGGGCTTTTCTCGGCTCAATTCCCATGACAACATTCTGGGCCACGGTGAATTCCGGAAAAAGCATAAAATGCTGGTGTACCATGCCTATGCCCAGGCGGTTCGCGTCAAGCGGCGAGCGGATTTTTTCAGGCCTGCCGTGGACGAAAATCTCCCCTTCCGTAGGCTCCGCCATTCCGTAGAGTATCTTCATCAGCGTGGATTTTCCCGCGCCGTTTTCCCCGGCCAGGCAGAGGATCTCCCCCCGCCTCAGGTCCAGATTAACGCCCCGGTTCGCCCAGCGCCCGGTATCGCGGTACAGTTTGGAGATATTCCGCATTTCTACAACAGGCGGGGTTCCCGCCGCCTGTCCCGCTGTCTGAAGCATGATTTACGCCATAACGCAATTACAGGGGAGGAACGGTGTAGGCTACCCTCCCCGCCTTCATGTCCGCCATAAAGGCGTCGAACTTTTCCCTGATCCCCAGGGGGAGGTAGGCGGTATATCCGGGATCGCCGGAAACAAAGCCGACATAGCCGTCCCTGACGCCCACGGTTTTCGCGGTTCCCCAGGCGGTCTTCCCCTCAAGCGCGTCCGCCAGTATTTCCTCCACCAGTTTCTTCTGTTCGATAACGCCGCAGCCGACAATAACTCCCGGGGCGGTTTTGTATTCATTGGTATTATGAAATACCGCGTAGGCCCCCCTCTCCTCCGCAGTCCGTATCATCCCCTGGGCGGCCCCGCCGGCAATGGAGGCGAACACATCGACGCCGCTTTCGATCATGGAACGGGCCAGATCGGCGGCCTTGCTGGCGTCAAACCAGTTGCCGATAACTCTGAAGTCAAGCTCAATCGCGGGATCGGCCATCCGCGCGCCCACGAGAAAAGCGGGAACGATGTGTTTGTTAAGCAGGGGGTATTCCTGGGCCGCTATAAAGCCGATTTTTTTCGAGGCATTGGCGTGGGGCATATTGCTCGTAGTGATAAGCCCCGCGAGGTAGCCCAGAAAAAGCGACTGCTCGTACTGGTTGTAGAGGTAGGTGCTTATCTGGGGGGAACCGGCGTATTCCGCGTCGGTGATGATGAATTTCTGGTTTGGGAATTTCTTCCCCACATTCGCGCATATCTCGGGCAGCGAAGGGTTGGAGCCCAGAACCAGATCGTACTCGCCGGACGCCACCAGGGAAGTGAGCTGTTCTTCCCATTCCGCCTGGTTAAAACCCGCTTCGTAGACTTTTACGGTTACGTTATCGCGGCTTGCCGCGAAATTCTCCGCCCCTTCCGCCAAAAGCTCATAAGTCGGGCTTCCCGCCGTCATCCCGGTAATATACACAAGTACCGAAAGCGAATCCGTCCCGGCCTGTTTTTCCCGCGAAGCGCCGGAATACGCCGTCTCCAATGGCAGCAGAAACAGAAATACCGCCAGCGCGGCACAGGCCGCCGGATGAGGCGGGGCAACGCGCTTGTTTTTTCCGTTGTTCTTCATGCTGAAGTTCCTCCTTAAAACCGGCCCTTAAGGGCCCGGTATAATTCCCGATACGCCGCAAAGCGCTCATCATAGATATGTTTTCTTCCGGCGCGGGGTTCGAACTGCTTTTCGATCCGGGCCATGGCCCCGGCGGCTTCCGCGGGCGACGCGTATTTTCCCAGCGCTGCCGCGCCTATGACCGCAAGGCCGGTAATTTCCGCGTCTTTCCTTACGGGCGCGAGCACGGGCCGCCCCGTAATATCGGCCTTGAGCTGGTTGAGAAAAGCGCTTTCGGCCGGCCCCCCGCTTACCCGGAATTCCCAAACCGGCGCGTTAAGTTCCTCCATCACTTCCGCCACATCCCTTATGGCAAAACATATCCCCTCGGCAGCCGCGCGGGCGATCTCGCTTCTCCCGGAGGCAAGGGAAAGTCCCATGAATACCCCCCGCGCCTGGGGGTCCCAAATGGGCGCCCGCTCCCCGCCCAGGTAAGGCAGAAACAGTACCCCCCCGGAACCCGGTTCGGCCTCCGCGGCAAGGGCGTAAAAACTGTCGAAATTTTCTTTTTTAATGCCGAGCAGTTCCATCGTCCATTCTATTGCCTTGCCGGTAGTGGAAATAATACCGGAAAGATTCCAGTAACCCTTTACCGGATGCCCGTAAGCCATGAGCCGCCTGTCGCCGATCCTCTCCGCGGTACATAAATTGATGCCCTCGGAAGTTCCGGACCTGTCGCAGGCGCTCCCGGGCTTTACCGTACCCGTCCCCAGAATTGAAACAAAAAAGTCGGGCCCCCCGGCAAAAACCTTTACCCCTTTACCGAAACCAAAATGACGCGCCACCGCGGGCAGGAGCGCGCCAGCCTCCTCCCCGGGAAATATAAAGGGAGGGAGCTTTTCCCCGTCAAGCCCCACCTTTTCCAGCGCCCCGGCATCCCAGTACCACCTTTCAAAGCCCTCCGAGGGGAATACCGTCCGCGCCTGGCCGGTGAGCGCGTAAGTCAGGAATTCCGGCGTAGAAAGAAAATACCGGGTCCGGCGGTAAAGCCCCGCTTCCCGCTCTTTTACCGCCAGGATCTTCGGCAGGAAAAAACCCGGATCAACATAGGCGCCCATTATGGCGGATACTGTTTCCGCTTCTTTCTCCGCCCGGCGGTCCAGCCAAAGCCGCGCGGTATCCGCCGGCAGGGAAAGCTCCCCCCCGGCAAGGGAAGGCTCCCCGGTAACGGGGATCACGGTAGGGCCGTTCCCGCTTATCACCAGCGCCTCTACCGCGGCAATGGGGCCTATCTGAAACAGGGCCCTTTCGAACGAGCGGAGCCACTGGACAGGATTGGCCTCGTGGCTTCCGTCAGGGCCGGAACGCACCACAAGCGGCAGGGATACCGAACCTTTGCAATTGCCGCTATAATCCATGAGGGCCGCTTTGAAGTTGGAAGTACCAATATCGATAACTAAAAGCACAGCCGCCTCAGGTCCAGAGCATTTTGAGATCGTCCAGCAGATTCTGCAAGGTTGACTTTGACAGGTACTGCTCCATTACACTTTGCGCGCCGGCAAAATAAGGCCCGAGCAGCGTGGGGACATACGCCCCCACCCGGCATTTTGGTTCTGTCCCGCCGTGTATCTTGAACAGCTTGCCGTCCTTGACCGGCTCTACCGCGAGAAATATATCCCTAAGGGATATTTTGCCGGGCTTCCGGGCAAGGCGCAGCCCCCCGGTACCCGGGGCAATTTCGATCAGGCCCGCGTCCCGCAGACGCCCCGCTATCTTGCGGATGATTACCGGGTTGGTCCGCACGCTTGACGCGATAAAATCACTGGTAATTTTGCATTCATCCCTAAAGACATCCGCGCAGAGCATAATATGTATCGCAACCGAAAATTTGATTCCTATCTGCATACAATCCCGCCGCAACCAAACAGGTTACAGTGGCAGTTTAGCGTTCTTTTGTTGTAAAGTCAATAGTTACAACGCATAATTCCGCAATTTTCCCAAAACCGGCAGGCCGGTTGGACTAAATGCCTTGATATAAGCAAACTTCAGAATTTTACCGCAAAGTCGAAAAAGTCAAAGAAGCGGAAGAAGGAAGGCTAAGATGCTTGCCCGGTCCCGGACGGCGGCTCCTCCGGGCATTCTTGACAGAAGGGAGATATCCTCCATAATTGATTATATGAAAAAAAAACGCTGTTACCGGCTGTTTTTTCTCGCTCTGCTGATACTCGAAGCGGAACCGG
>JAIRZS010000333.1 GCA_031267115.1 Treponema sp. | reverse complement strand
GCGGACGGGCCGGCGGTAAAATTTTTTTGTAAGTTGTGGAATGGCAAAACAAATACTGGTAGTAGACGATAATCTCGCAAGTCTCAAACAAATAGGCGCGCAGCTTGAATCCCATTATGAGGTTTCCCTTGCCAAGTCCGGCGCTCTGGCGTTCAAGATATGCAAGGTGGAAAAGCCCGATCTTATCCTTCTGGACGTGGAAATGCCGGAAATGGACGGTTTTCAAACCATCGCCATGCTCAAGGAAGATCCGGACCTCAGCGCCATACCGGTTATCTTCCTTACCGGCAACCAGGATACGGATACGGAGCTCAGGGCCCTTGAGTCGGGGGCTATGGATTTTATTACCAAACCGGCCAACAAGGACATACTCTTTCACCGGCTGGAGCTTCACCTTCAATTCGCGGCCTATCAGAATTCCCTGGAACAAACCGTAAAGGAGCTGGAAGAAAGTATTGTTACCTCTTTCGCGGAGCTGGTGGAATGTAAGGATGACAACGCGGGGACCCACGTACTCAGGACCGGGAGGTATGTGGATATTCTGGGCCGGAAACTGCTTGAGGCGGGAACCTTTGGGGACGAGCTTACCGGGGCGGAGCTGGATCTGATAGTCCGGGCGGCGCCCTTTCATGACATCGGCAAGATCGGCATCAGCGACACGCTGCTCCTCAAGGAAGACGCCCTTACCAAAGATGAATACGAGCTGGTCAAACAGCATCCCCTCATCGGGGCGCGCTTCCTTGCGGCCATTTATGAACGCACCCCCGAACAGCACTACCTTAAATTCGCGAAACAGATTGCCGAAAGCCACCATGAACGGTTCGACGGCGGCGGGTATCCCCACGGCCTCGCGGGGAACGCCATTCCCCTCTGCGCCCGCATCATGGCGGTGGCCAATGTCTACGACGGCTGTATCACCGACCGGGTTTACCGCAAGGCCCTGAGCCACGAGGAAGCCTGCGGGGTTATCATGGACGGTAATGGGTCCTGGTTCGACCCCCGGATAGTGGAGGTCTTTGAGGGAATGAAGGATGAATTTGCCCGCCTCAAGGTATCGGTGGAACCGCTGGTGAAAATCCAGGGAAGGGATCTTCGCCATGGATAGGGCCGCCCAAAGCAGGATACTGGTGGTGGATGACAACCTGTCGAGCCTCAAGCAGATAGGCGCCCAGCTTGGGGAACATTACGATGTTTCCCTTGCCAAATCGGGAGCCCTGGCCTTTCAGATATGTATGCAGGAAAAACCGGACCTTATCCTCTTGGATATCGAAATGCCCGGAATGGACGGGTTTGAAACCCTAAAGCGGCTCCGCTTGAACCACTACCTGGGAAGTATCCCGGTAATTTTTCTTACCGGCAACCACGACACGGAAACCGAGGTCCGGGGGCTTCAGTCCGGGGCCAGGGACTTTATCACCAAGCCGGTGGAAAAGAGCATCCTTCTGCACCGTATAGAACTGCATCTCCGCTTTTCCTCCTATCAGGCCCAGCTTGAAAGCACGGTGGCGAAAATGTCGGACAGCGTCGCCCTTGCCTTTGCGGAGCTTATCGAGTGCCGGGACGAAAATACCGGCGAGCATGTGGCCCGGACCAGCAGATATGTGGGCATGATAGGACGGCGGCTGATTGACATGGGGCTTTTTGCCGAGGAGCTTACCCCCACGGACCTGCAATTGATGGTCCGGGCGGCGCCCTTCCACGACATCGGGAAGATCGCCGTCAGCGACCGTATCCTCCTCAAACCGGACCGGCTGGATGACGAGGAATTTACCCTGATGAAGCAGCACACCACCATAGGGGAGGAAATACTGACGAACATGCTGGCCCGTACTCCTAACCAGCAGTACCTTCACTACGCCAGAATGATCGCCGCCTCCCATCACGAGCGTTTCGACGGGAAGGGTTATCCCCGGGGCCTCGCGGGGGACGAGATTCCCCTGTGCGGCCGCATTATGGCGGTGGCGGATGTATACGACGCCCTGGTGGACGACCGGGTATACCGCAAGGGGATGAGCCATATCGAAGCCTGCCGTATTATCATGGACGGAAAAAATAAAAATTTTGACGGACGGGTGGTGGATGCCTTTGACGGCATACATAAAGAACTGGCGGCGGTGGCAAAAAAATCTCTGCCCGGAGGCCGTAAAATTCAGGAGGAAAATAAAGATGATTAAAATACTTACCGCCTTTACCGAGGAAATTGACGATATTGAACAAGCCCTGGCGGAACTGCTGGAACAGTTGGATTTGGACCACAAAAGCCTGGCCAATTCCCTGGGGATCATTCATTGCTTCAGCGATTTTGTGGACAGCGGGGTGGTCAGGGCCCTTGCGGCGAAACTGCCCTTTGATACGGTGGGCTGTACCACCTTAAGCGCCTCAATATCATCCGGCATGGGCCAGATCGGGCTTACGGTAACGGTGCTGACCAGCGACGACGTGGGATTCGCCTGCGGCGTTTCCGCGCCCATTACCGCTTCCGTTGACGCCCCCCTGACGGAACTCTACGGCAGGATCGGGCTAAAGGAAAAGCCGGTCATGCTGATGCCCTTCATCCCCTTTCTGTTCCAGGTTGGGGGGGATGAATTTGTCGATAAACTCAGCGCCCTTTCCGGGGGCGTCCCCGCCTTCGGCACCCTGGCCATTTCCAACGAAACGGACTTTAGCAGGACCTTTACCTTTTACAACGGCGAAGCCTACCCCGCCTCCATGGCGCTGGCGGTTCTGACGGGGAACGCCGCGCCGGAATTCTTAAGCGTTTCGGTGAACGAGGAAAACATCCTCAAACAAAAGGCGGTGGTTACCGGGACAAACCGCAATATCCTCCAAAGCATCAACAACATGCCCGCCGTAAAGTACCTTGAGTCCATCGGCCTCGCCAAAGGCGGCGACATAGGGGGCCTGGCGTCAATGCCCTTTATCATCTACCTGGAAGACGGTTCCATCCTGACCCGCGCGTGTATAGGCGCCAACGAAGAGGGGGCGCTGATCCTCTGCGGGGGGGTTCCGCTCAATTCCGCTGTCGCCCTGGCTACCATGGGTTTTGAGGATGTGATCGGTTCCACCGGAAACAAGATAAGGGAAGCCCTGGCGGCGGCCAAAGACCGGGGATTCCTGATGTACTCCTGCGCGGCCCGTAACTGGTCGCTGGGGCTGCGGCCCATGGCGGAACATGAAAAGGCGAAGGAATGTTTGGGGGACAGGCCCTATCATTTTGTTTATTCCGGGGGCGAGGTCTTTCCCTTCCCGCTCGGTAACGGCAGGGTGGTAAACCATCTGCAAAACGATTCCCTGATCATCTGTCTTTTGTAAGAAAACCTAATGCCGCGGGACTTAATAACCGAAGAAGTAGGGACCCCTCGAAAAGAAAATACCGCTTTACCGGTTCAATCCAAACCCGGGAGGAAAACAAAAAATGGTTAAAACGCTTACCGCTTTTACCGAGGAAATTGACGATGTTGAACAAGCACTGTCGGAACTGCTGGAACAGTTGGACTTGGACCACAAAAGCCTGGCCAATTCCCTGGGGATCATTCACTGCTTCAGCGATTTTGTGGACAGCGGGGTGGTCAGGGCCCTTTCGGCGAAACTGCCCTTTGACACGGTGGGCTGTACCACCATGAGTACATCCGTCCCGTCCGGCATGAGCCAGATGGGCCTTACGGTAACGGTACTTACCAGCGGCGACGTGGGATTCGCCTGCGGCGTTTCCGCGCCCATTACCGCTTCCGTTGACGCACCCCTGGCGGAACTCTACGGCAGGATCGGGCTAAAGGAAAAGCCGGTCATGCTGATGCCCTTTATCCCCTTTTTGTTCCAGGTAGGGGGGGATGAATTTGTCGATAAACTCAGCGCCCTTTCCGGGGG
>JAIRZS010000325.1 GCA_031267115.1 Treponema sp. | reverse complement strand
TTTTGCATATCCATGCAAAAAATCCCGATTATCCGGCGTGCTTTCGGAGTTTGTAAGGTATAAAAATTCACTTTCGTGAATTTTTATACGGTTTTATGCGCGAAGCGCAACAAACTCCCGGGCCTGGCCTGCGTTTTACGCCAGATCCCTTATATATGAAGCCAGCTTTTCAGTCCTCTTCCGGCTTTCTTCCAGTTTCAAACGTTGTTCCGCCACCAGTTCCGGCGGCGCGTTCCTGACAAAATTTTCATTCGCGAGCTTCCCCTCAAGGGAGGCGGCAAATTTAACGTCTTTTTCAATTTCCCTGGCGAACTTCTGCTTCAGCGCCGCCAGGTCGGCCGCCTCCGCGATAAAGACAAAGGCTTCAAAGCCCGAACCCACAAGGCCGATGGACCCCCGGGGCCTCTCAAAGCCGGAAGGCTTAAGGCCGCCGGCCTCTATCTCCAGGTCCCCGATGCCGGCGAGCAGTTTTACCAGCGCCGCGTTGTCTTGCAGAAAAGCCTCCCCGCGATCCGAGGCGTCACCGCCTGCCCGCACCAGCAGGCGCAGCTTTTTCTCCGCAGGGATAGTGCACTCGCTGCGCAGGGTCCTCACCATGCGCACCAGTTCCCGGATAAAGCCGAAATCCGCCTCGGCCCCTGCGTCTATTCCCCGCCGCTCAGGATACCTCTGGGCGATAAGCAGCCCCGCGCCGCCCGCCGCCCTGATTTCCGCGGGCAGCTTGCCGTATATCTCCTCGGTAACAAAGGGAAGCAGCGGGTGGAGCAGGCGCAGGGATTCGGCAAGCACGTCGAGCAGAACCGTAACGGCCCGGTCCTTTTCGGCATTGTCCCCTTCTTTAAGGGAAAGCTTCGTCGCCTCCACATACCAGTCGCAGAAGTCGTTCCAGAAGAATTCATACGCGGCCTGGGCGGCGTCGTTGTAGCGGTAGGAGAGGAAAGACCCGGTAATATTCCCGGCGGCGTCCCCCAGCCGGGAGTAGATCCACCGGTCGACGGGGATCAGTTCCGGGTCCTTTACCAGGGAGCGGCCCTCAAGGTTCATCAGAATATAACGGCTTGCGTTCCACACCTTGTTGGCAAACCGGGAACCCATTTTTACGGAATCCTTGTCGATCAGAATATCCTGCCCCTGGGCGCACATAAACGCCAGGGTAAACCTCATGGCGTCCGCGCCGAATTCGTCCACCAGTTCCAGCGGGTCAAGGCCGTTCCCCAGGCTCTTGCTCATTTTGCGGCCCTGCTTGTCCCGGAGCAGCCCCGTAATGTAGATATCCCGGAACGGCGCCCTGCCGGTAAATTCAAGGCCCGCCATGATCATCCGGGCCACCCAGAAGAAGATAATGTCGTAGCCCGTTACCAGCGCCGTAGTCGGGTAAAACGCCGCGAGATCGGCGGTTTTGCTCCCCGCCGATTCCCAGCCCAGGGTGCTGAAAGGCCAGAGCCAGCTTGAAAACCAGGTGTCGAGCACGTCCGGGTCCTGCGCTATATTCCCCGAGCCGCAGGCAGGGCAGGCGGAAAGCTCCGCGCGGGAGACGGAAGTCTTGCCGCAGTCCGCGCAGTGCCAGGCCGGGATACGGTGCCCCCACCAGAGCTGGCGGCTCACGCACCAGTCCCGGATATTGTCAAGCCAGTGCCGGTAGGTATTCTCCCATTTTTTCGGGTAAAAGATAATTTCCCCCCGCCGCCAGGCGTCCAGGGCCTTTTCCGCGAGCGGCTTCATCCGCACGAACCACTGTTCCGAAAGAAAAGGCTCGATCACCGTATGGCAGCGGTAGCAATGCCCCAGGGAGTGGGTAATATCATCTTCTTTAACAAGGAAAGAACCCGCCTTAAGGTCCGCGACAACGGCGTCCCTCGCCTCGGCAACGCTCATACCCCGGTATTTTTCAGGCGCTTCACCGTTAAGCCTGCCGTCCGGCCCTAGCACGTTTATTGCCGGCAGGCCGTGCCGCTTCCCCACTTCCCAGTCGTTGGGATCGTGGGCCGGCGTTATCTTGAGCGCCCCCGTACCGAAGGCGCGGTCAACATAGGCGTCGGCAATCACCGGAATCCTGCGGCCCGTAAGCGGCAGGAGCAGTTCCTTCCCCACCAGGCCCGTATAGCGCGGATCTTCCGGGTTTACCGCCACCGCCGTATCGCCCAGAAGCGTTTCAGGCCGCGTAGTGGCAATCACAATATCGCCCTTCCCGTCCGCGCGGGGGTAGCGCAGGTAGTACATCTTCCCCGCCCTGTCCTCATGCTCCACCTCGTCGTCCGAGAGCGCCGTCCCGCAGGAACTGCACCAGTTTACCAGGTAGCTGCCCTTGTAAAGCAAATCCCTTTCGTAAAGCGTAACGAACACCTCCCGCACCGCCCGGGAAAGCCCCTCGTCCAGGGTAAAACGCTCCCGGTCCCAGTCAACGCTCGCCCCCATACGGCTAATCTGCCGCGAGATAATCGCGTGGTGCTCTTCCTTTACCTTCCAGGTTTCTTCGGTAAATTTTTCCCGCCCCAGAGCGCGCCGGTCCAGGCCCCGCGCCTTCAGCTTCTTCTCCACCACATGCTGGGTAGCAATCCCCGCGTGATCCGTACCCGGCACCCACAGGACCCGCTCCCCCTTCATCCGGTGGAAACGGATAACAATATCCTGGAGGCAGATATTCAGGCCGTGCCCCAGGTGGAGCATCCCCGTTACATTCGGCGGCGGAATAACAATCACATAGGGCTTCGCGCTCGCGTCGCCGCCGGGCTTAAACGCCCCGTTTTCCACCCAGAGGCTGTAGATCCGGTCCTCAAAATTCTTCGGATCGTAAGCCTTTTCCAGTTCAACCGCCTTCATGCACACCTCTCAAGAATAATGCTTACTTTAAATGTACTCTATTGCAGAAAACTGTTCAACAAGAGCGAATCAGAGGGGGGGCCTCTTACCGCGCGGCGGCTCCCCTTCTTGCGGGCCGCCGTCCGGCCCCCCTGCGCTCCATACCCGCCCCCGGCGTGTATTCCGCTACCCCCCCAAACGGTGCCAGGCACCAAATTTCTGAATAAATTTTTATCGAATAATTTGGTGCCTGGCACCAAATTTTGCCTTTTGAGTGAAGGAGTAGGGTCTGACCCCGGCTTGCGTTCAAAGCCAAAAAGGGAAAGAAGCGTCGCTTTGTACTTCGCCCGGTGAACTTCTTCAATTGCGAATCTTTGGTTCGGCCTCGACTTTGCGGTTAAGATTCTTCGCCTATGGCGTCCGGCGGCAAACGCGGCGGAGAGCCTGTTGACAAGCGCCGGCAGGCGGATAGACTATTAAAGAGAGTATTGAGGAGGCCCAATATGCTATTGGTAGTTGAAGGCTATTTTGAGGCGGGACGCTTTATCGCCGATACCCCTGTTCAAATTCCCGAGGGCAAGAAAACCATTGTTACGGTTTTGGACGAAGAGGTAAACAAAGACAAGGAACGGGAAAATTATGTGGCCTATTGGAATAAAGAATCCCCGGAGCAGAGCTCCGGGGTATTGAAGATTTCTCCTTGAAATCTTTGCATATGTGGGGGAACAAATCCCCAGACTGTGTAAAAACTCTATGTTATCTTTAGCAAAGAGACAGGGGAAAAGGCAGAGTACAGCCGGTTTCGCATGATCATACCTCCCCTCTCTCTCCCTTCAGGCGAAGGCTTTCAGCAGGTTTTTTGTCCCCAGTATATTGATTACCCGTTTCATGTTGTAAGCGAGAAATGTCAGCGCGAATTCTCCGCTTACTGTCCCTTTCCCCTTGCACAGGCAATACCCCGCCTCCATTGCCCTCTTTATCGTCCCATACGGATGTTCCACGATGCTCTTCCGCTCCTTCACGACCGACCGCTCCCCCTTTATCCTGACCTGTTTCACCGACAGCCCTTCCTCATCATAGGTCGTGCTAAACGCCGATTCGGCCATCGGTACCTCATGTCGCCGTCCCCGGCTTTCCTTCGTACACCGGCATCCGCATCCCTTGCACGCCTCCGGGTTGGCAAAGACTCCCTTCCCCTCCCCCTGCTTATAAAATGCCGGATGTAATACCTGCCCCATCGGGCATACCACGATATTCCTCTCTTTATTGTACACACACCGGCCGTCTTTATGCCCCGTAATGGCCTTCCCGGGTTTCTCCGTGGGTACGCATATATCATAGTCGGTTCCCGCCACATGGATATCCAGCCCCGCCTTCATTCCGGC
>JAIRZS010000263.1 GCA_031267115.1 Treponema sp. | reverse complement strand
TTGCCCGGGGAAGCGGCTTCCCCCGGGTTATTCCCCTTTTGGCTGCCATTCTCGCTATGCCCGCCGCTGCCGCCGCCTGTTTTTGGGCTTTTTACCGGCAAATGGCCCCGGCAGGTTTTATCCTCCTCGCCTTCCTCTCGGCCTTCTCGCTTGCCGCCCTTGTTGTCCCCCGGCGGCGTTAAAAACAGCCGGGCCGCCGGCGGCATGGACACCTCGCGTTCCAGGAATGGAGTTTGCCGCAGGCAGGCAGGGATGCCGGCTGTGGTGATTCATGAGTTTTTGTTCCGCAAAAACTCAAAGCGGTAAAACGGCAAGGATGCCGTTTTACCGCTGCGCAAGGGATTGAAGCGGTATCCTTTTTTGCCGCAGGCAAAAAAGATACAAGCGTAAAGCCCGGTCCTGCCGCGCCGGGCCAGGGGGCCGGAGCGGCAGGATGCGCCCAAAAGCAAAATAACACTATGGATACTTTTACGCGCTTACCCTGATTGCCGCGTTTTTGCTTTGAATGAAACAACTATTGCGGCATTTGGTATGTTTTCTCTTGATTTTGCAACAAAATATACTATAGTTCAGGTATGGTTGATAGACTGTTGATCGATACCCTGAGCCTGCAGGCGAGGGATTTTGCTACCCGCTGGAAGGGGCTTATCCGCAGATCGCCGCAGTTAAAGCACTATTCGGCCCTGGATGACGAGGCGCTTGTCCGGATGAATTCCGCCTTTTATCCTCTTTTGGCGCGGATGCTTGACCGGGGGCTTGACCGGAGGGAGCTGGGGGATTTTTTCGCCCGCCTGGGCAAGGAGCGGATGAAAGAGGGCTTCCCTATCTCGGAGCTGATCTACGCGGTAAACCTGATTCAGCAGACGGTAATTTCCTATATTATGACGGATTTCGGCATTGATAATTCCCTGCGCATGTACCAGTCGATGGGGGTTTTGAACAAAGTGGCGGAATTCTTCCTGCTCGGCTGTTTTTACCTGACCAAGGGTTTTCTTGAATCGACCTATACAAATATGAAGTCAAAAAGCGCGGTAGACGAAGATATTTTAAAGCTGTATTTTAAAGATGACTTTTTCTTTAAAAAAGACGAGGAATAAGCGGCAGCTAAAAGTGGAGCGAGGCTCATGGACGCCCTGGAGATAAGAACGGTTTTTACCTTAAAGCTTTTTGGATACAGTTTGCCCATCACCGAAACGGTAGTGGTAAGCTGGGCGGTGATGCTGGTCCTTATCATCGCCTCCCTTGTCCTGGTCCGGCGCCTGCGGGATATTCCCCGGGGCGCCCAGGCCCTCCTTGAGATGGGGGTGGAATTTCTGAACGATTTCTCCAAAAAGAATTTCCACTGCTGGGCAAACTGGTTCGGGCCTTATATCGGGACCCTGTTTCTGTTTCTCGCGGCAGCCAATATTGCCGGTTTTCTTACCCCGGTGCCGGTTTCCGTATTCGGTTTTCACTTTGAGCCTCCTTTTGAGATAAAGCCCCCAACGAGGGATATCAATGTTACCGCGGCGCTTGCGCTGATTTCCATCCTGCTGGTGCTGGCCGCGGGTTTTTTGGGCAGGGGAATCAGGGGCTGGTTCAGGGGCCTTCTTTACCCGGTACCCATGATGCTTCCCTTTAACCTTATGGAATACGGCGTAAGGCCGCTTTCTCTTTGCCTCCGGCTTTTCGGGAATGTGCTGGGGGCTTTTATCCTGATGCAGCTTATCGGGGGGCTTTTCCCCCTGGTCCTGCCCGCGGTGTTTTCGCTCTACTTTGATTTTTTTGACGGGCTTTTGCAGGCGGTGGTCTTTGTTTTTCTGACCACCCTCTATATAGGCGAAGCGCTGGAAATGCCGGGGACTTCTGAATAAGCGTTTAATATAGAGGCTGTTCCAAAACTTCAGTTTTTGGAACAGCCTCTATTGGGTATTTTTTGGAACTATGTTTTTTGGACAGCTTTTATTGAAATGAAACCGGCTCAATTGCGATACTTAAGTAAAGCGAGCTTGTTCCAAAACTCGTTTGGTTTTATACCAAGCGCTAAGTGAAATCCAAGGTGGCTGTTTTAAAATCCGGTATTTTAAAACGGCTCCAGGTTATACAGATATACAAGGTGTAAGGAGCTTTCTTATGGAATTACAAACTTTAATTGCCCTGGGCGCGGGGATCGCGGTTGTCGCCGCCCTTGGCGCGGGTATCGGCATCGGGATCGCTACTTCGGGGGCGGCCCAGGCTATCAGCCGGCAGCCGGAAGCGGCGGGAAAGATTACCCCCCTGTTCTTCCTGGGCGTAGCCCTGGCGGAATCCACCGCCATTTACGGTCTGGTTATTGCTATCCTCCTCTTTACCAAGCTGGGCTGAACATGGAACGTGGTTTCATGTTTGATTTAAAGTTCCGGGGGCGTCATGCTTGATTTTTCCGTAACCTTTATCATAACCATCATTAATATCGCGGTATTGTTTTTTATACTCCGGGCGGTTCTTTTTAAGCCGGTAACCAGATTTATTGATGAGAGGGCGCAGAAGGTTCAGGATATTCAGGATCAGGCGGAAAAGTACAGGTTCCAGGCGAAAGCCCTGCTCGCGCAATACGATGCCCAGTTGAAAAAAGTCGAGGAAGACGGCGCGGAGATTATCCGCGCCGCTACGGAAACGGCGAACGAGGAGGCTGCCCGGATTGTCGCGGAAGGCAGGGCCGGCGCGGAGCGCTATCTGGAAAAGGCACGCAAGCAGATTGAGGCCGAACAGCAGACGGCTATGGCTGTTTTCAGTACCGAGGCGGCCGCCCTGGTGCTGGGCGCGGCGGGCCACTTGCTGAGGCGCAGCCTGAACGACGAAGACAGCCGGGAGCAGGCGGCCATACTGCTGCGGGAATTGGGAAAGAGGCATGTTCCTTCCTGATCGCTGGGCTGTGGCCTTTACGGAGCTTTGCGGCGGGAACCTTGAAGAGGGTATTGAGGCTTTTAGGGCTTTTGTATCCTGTACCGCCCAGCTTAAAAGCCGCCTTGAGGGGAACTGCAAGTCCCGCCGTTTTGAGGCGCTGCTGCGGAAGGCCCTTAAGGAAGCCGGTTTTGATTCCGGGGCCCTTTCCGGGAATGCGGTATTAAGCCGGGATTTCCGGCTGGAAAACCGGGGTACGGAACTGGCCCTGCGTTTCGTTGTCTTTCTGATGCGAAAGAACTATTTCAGGTACCGGGAGGTTCTGCTGGCCGAGATTGAAAAGGCGGCGGATCGGATGAGGGGGACGGTCCGCGTTGTCCTTGAATCGGCTGTACCGGCGGACAGCGCCCTGGAAGAGAAGATAAAGGCCGAACTGGTACAGAGGACCTGCGCCCGGGAAATTGTCCTTGACAAGCGGGTTGTTCCGGAATTGATTGCGGGGTACCGGGTTTATATAGGCGCCGAACTGCTGGATACCAGTTTTCAGGGATTAATGCGCAAAATGGCTCTGGGCCTGGGGGTTCCCGCAGACGGCAATATCGCCGAAGATCCTATTGATTCCATTGATTCTGTGTGGGAGATCGTTTAATGGCAAATTTTGGAGATCTGGTTAAGGTTTTACAACGGCAGATAGAGCAATGGGAAACTGAACCTATTTCGGAATCCGTGGGTATTGTTACCCTTGTCGGGGATTCTGTGGCTACTGTCTTCGGCCTGGACAAGGCTGTTTACGGGGAATTAATCGAATTTGCGTCCGGCGCTACGGGCATCGTGCTTAATCTGGAAGAGGACGGGGTAGGCGTGGTACTCCTTACCGGAGAATCCAGCGTGAAGGACGGCGACGAGGCGCGCGGTACCGGCCGCGTGGTTTCCGTGCCTTCCGGGGACGGCCTTTTCGGCAGGGTGGTGGACCCGCTGGGGAATCCTGTTGACGGCAAGGGGCCTATTGCCGAGGAGGAGCGCCTGCCTATCGAGTCAGTTGCGCCGCCGGTGATTGAGCGGGGTTCGGTAAATGTGCCGCTCCAGACCGGCACTCTTTCCGTGGACGCCATGATCCCCATAGGCCGGGGCCAGCGGGAGCTTATTATCGGGGACCGCCAGACCGGCAAGACCTCTCTGGCCATAGACGCCATTGTGAACCAAAAGGGCAAGGGCGTGTACTGCGTGTACTGCGCCATAGGGCAGAAGGCCTCCTCGGTGGCGGCTATTATCCGGAATCTGGAACGCATGGGCGCTATGGATTATACCTGCGTAGTGCTGGCTTCGGCTTCGGATTCTCCTGCCTTCCAGTACCTGGCCCCCTATTCGGCCTGCGCTATGGCCGAACATTTTATGCATAAGGGAAAGGACCTGCTCATCGTCTATGACGATCTTTCCAAGCACGCGGTGGCGTACCGGACCATCAGCCTTCTTCTGCGCAGGCCCCCGGGGCGGGAAGCCTTCCCCGGCGATGTATTTTACCTTCATTCCCGCCTGCTGGAGCGGGCGGCCAAGCTTTCCCCGGAAAAGGGCGGCGGCTCCATCACCGCCATCCCGATTGTGGAAACCCAGGCGGGGGATATTTCTTCCTATATTCCGACCAATGTTATATCAATAACCGACGGCCAGATATTTCTGGATTCCGAGCTTTTCAATTCGGGGTTCCGCCCCGCCATTGATGTGGGGCTTTCGGTAAGCAGGGTAGGGGGGAGCGCCCAGGTTAAGGCTATACGGAAAATCGCGGGCCGGCTCAGGCTGGATCTGGCCCAGTACCGGGAAATGGCCGCCTTTGCCCAGTTCGGCAGCGATCTGGACAAGGCCACCCAGGACAAGCTTGCCCAGGGCGAGCGGCTTATGGAAGTTTTAAAACAGCCCCAGTTTAGCCCTCTTTCCATGGAGGAGCAGGCGGCCGTTCTTTTTGTCTCGGTAAACGGCTACCTCCTTGATATCAATAAAGAGAATGCGAACAAATTTATCCGGGATTTTTTGGACTACCTTCGATCCCACTACAGGGCGGTTCTTGACACAATCGCCGAAACGCAGGCTACCGATATGGAAACCGAAAACGCGCTGAGGACGGCGGTAGAAGATTTTAAGCATCTTAAATAAGGTTGTTTTAAAATGCCGGATTTGGACCGGCTTGAACGGCGGTAAGGTAAAGAATGGCGAATAATTTACGGGATGTGCGTCTGAGGATGCGGAGTATAGAGCAGACTTTGCAGGTTACCAAGGCGATGAATCTTATTTCCACGGCGAAGCTCCGGAAAGGCCGCCGTACTCTGGAGGATGTGCAGCCTTTCTTTACCCGTATTCAAAAGTCCATGTACGATATTCTGAATACCGCCGGGAATGTAAAAAGCGTTTATTTTTCCCGGTCGGACAGGAACAAAACCTATCATAGCGCGATAGTGGTAGTTACCAGCGACAAGGGGCTTGCCGGCGGCTATAATGCCGGTATTTTCCACATGGTGAACGAGCTTTGCGGGCGGGTAAAGAATCCTATCCTGGTACTTATCGGCGCTATAGGCTACCGCTACTTTATCCATTCGCCCCACCTTATTCTGGAAAATTTTTCCTTTCACTCGCAGCTTCCCGAGGTTGATGACGCGAAACAGATCGCCGATTACCTGGTTTCACAGTATTCCTGGGGCATGTTTGACGAGATTCATGTGGTATATACCCATATGCACAGCGCCCTGAGGCTTCAGCCTGCGGTAAGGCAGATACTGCCGCTGGACAGGCAGACCATGCGGGAGGAACTGGCCCGTTTTGAGTATCAGGAGCGGGCGGCCCTCCATTTTGAATATGTGCCTTCCGCGGAGGCGGTCTTTGACGCCATGGTGCCGCTTTACATCAAGGGGATCGTTTACGGGTGTCTGGTCGAAGCTTATACTTGCGAGCAAAGCGCCCGCATGTCCGCGATGAGCGAGGCCTCGAAAAGCGCGGAGGAGATGCTCCAGTCTTTGCAGGTACACTATAACCGGGCCAGGCAGGCGGGAATCACCCAGGAGATGTCGGAAATTATCGGCGGTTCTTCGGCGCTGCGAAAATAGGGCTGCAATAGGAGAGACGAATGGCAAGTTTAGGAATTATTACCCAGGTTGTAGGTCCTGTAGTTGACGTGCGGTTCGGGGAGAACCAGATCCCCTCTTTGCTCAACGCCCTGGAAGTTGTAGTGGGCAGCGAGGGCGGCAGGGAAAAGACCGTGGTGCTTGAAGTTTTGCAGCATATCGGGGATAACCGGGTCCGCTGCGTCGCCATGGAAGCCACCGAGGGCCTTTCCCGGGGTTTGGATGTGGTGGATACAGGCCGGCCTATCCAGGTGCCGGTCGGGGAGCCGGTCCTGGGCCGCATGTTCAACGTGATTGGCAAGGCAATTGATGACAAGGGCGGCTTTCTCGCCCAGAATTACACCTCGATTCACCGCTCCGCCCCGAAATTCGAGGAACAGCGCCCCGCCACAGAGATGCTGGAAACGGGGATCAAGGCCATCGACCTTATGGCCCCTTACGCCAAGGGCGGCAAGATCGGCCTTTTCGGGGGCGCGGGCGTCGGCAAGACCGTCATCATCATGGAGCTTATCAGGAACATCGCCACCGAGCATTCCGGCTATTCGGTTTTTGCCGGGGTAGGGGAGCGTTCCCGGGAAGGGGCGGATCTCTGGCGGGAAATGAACGAAAGCGGCGTTATTGGGAAAACGGCTCTGGTTTTCGGCCAGATGAACGAGCCGCCCGGCGCCCGTATGCGGGTGGCCCTGTCCGCCCTTACCATGGCCGAGCATTTCCGTGAGGAAGGCGGCCAGGACGTACTTCTCTTTATCGACAATATTTTCCGCTTTATCCAGGCCGGAGCGGAAGTTTCCGCCCTTCTTGGCCGTATCCCCAGCGCCGTGGGCTACCAGCCCACCCTTGCCAACGAAATGGGCGCCTTGCAGGAGAGGATCGCCAGTACGTCGAAAGGCTCCATTACCAGCGTCCAGGCGGTCTACGTCCCGGCCGACGACATCACCGACCCGGCGCCGGCTACGACCTTTGCCCACCTGGACGCCACCACCGTGCTTTCCCGGAAAATCGTGGAACTCGGTATTTATCCCTCCGTGGACCCCCTGGTATCCACATCCCGGATCCTTGACCCGGCTGTTGTCGGGGAGGATCACTACGGGACCGCCATCAAGGTCCAGCAGATACTCCAGCGTTACAAGGAACTCCAGGACATTATCGCCATTCTGGGCATGGACGAGCTTTCCCCGGAGGACAGGCTGACCGTGTCCCGGGCGCGGAAAGTGCAGCGTTTTTTCAGCCAGCCCTTCCATGTGGCGGAACAGTTCAGCGGCATGCCCGGTTCCTATGTGCCGATCAAGGAAACCGTCAGGGGCTTCAGGATGATTCTCAGCGGCGAATGCGACCAGATACCCGAACAGGCCTTTTTTATGGCAGGGACCATAGACACCGTTCTGGAATCCGGGCGGGATTAACGCCATGCCTGCCGCCCTGTTCAACCTTGAGATCCATACCCCTTACCGCCTCTTTTTTATGGACAAGGTAGAAGCCGTCGTCCTTACCCTGGAAGACGGCGAGGCCGGCATTTATGCCAACCATTCGTTTATGATTGCCCCGGTAAAAACCTGCGTATTGCGTATAAAAGACAAGGACGGCCTTTGGAAAAATGCCTTTACCACCGACGGCATTCTGGAAGTTTCGGGCCACCGTACCGTGCTTCTGGTAGACGCCGCCGAATGGCCCGGTGAGATTGACTGTAACCGCGCGCTGGATGCCAAAAGGCGGGCGGAAGAGGAATTGAGCGGGGGCATGATGAGATTCGAGACCGATAATGCCAATGCCAACCTTAAGCGCGCGGAAACCCGGCTTAAACTGTGCGAGATGGAGGAAAAAGCACGTCAGGGCTGACAGCGGAAAGGTCCTTCGCGACAAGATCCGCTCCGCTTGAGCGGATGGCCTCCTCGCTGTCGGTGGTGAGCAGCCCCAGGCACCTCATCCCCGCGGCTTTGGCCGCCCTGACGCCGCTGACCGAATCTTCTACCACCCAGCAGTTTTCCGGCGCGGCGCCGGCGCGTTTGGCGGCTTCCAGAAACAGGTCAGGGAAGGGCTTGCGCCGTTCAACGTCAAGGCCGTTTACCGTCGCGTCGAAGATCCCCCGGTCCAGGCCGATGGCTTCAAGGCTGGCCGCCATTTTGGTGTAGTCGGTGCTGGTAGCTACCGCTACCTTGAGGCGGCGTTCTTTGGCGGCCATGACAAATTCCTTTGCGCCGGGCATGGCCTTGAGCTTCCCCTTGATCAGATCGGTATAAATGGCATAGGTCCGTTCTTTGTCGCGCTCGATGAGGAAACCGGTAATGCCGTACTTTTCCGCCACCCCGCCCAGAAAGCGGTTCTCCCCCATGCCTACGAAGTCCTTAAAGTCCTCGCGGGCCACCGCCACATGGTGGGTTTCCATGAACATAAGCCGCCCCGCTTCCGCGATAAACCACTCGGAATCGGTAAGCACCCCGTCCATGTCGAAGATGATTGCCCCGGCGTTGTTTTCGTCCATAAATTCTACCCCAAAAGCCGCCGCAGTTCCCGGTCAAGGCTGTCGGCAAAAGATTTAAGTTCTTTCCTGCCATAGGAAGCGGTGCGTTCTGTTCCCAGGCCGTATTCCGCCAGCCCCACCGTAAAGTCGCGCAGGGACAGGCATTGCCGGATATTGTCGCGGGTAAAGGCGCGGCCCCGGTCGTCTATTACGGGGATGGACTTTTCCACAAGCCGGGAGGCCAGCGGCACGTCCCTGGTTATTACCAGGTCCCCTGCCTGCGCGAGTTCCACAATGCGGTTGTCCGCAGAGCCTTCGCCGGGCGGGCAGAGTTCCATCGCGATTTCCGGCCCGGTTTCAAGCGGTATGGGCCGGTTCGCGGCAAATACCGCCTTAAGGGGCCTTCGTTTTGCGGTACGGACCACCAGTTCCCGGGCCGGCCTGGGGCAGGAATCGGCGTCAACAAAAATCGTCATTGCTTGTTATTGGCCGTCATTGCCGTCCCGGAGGGGCCGCACCGTCCTGCCCGGAATCCGCCGTCCGGGCTTCCCCGCCCGCCGCAGCCGGCCCTGCCGTTGCCGCGTATGCCGCGAAGACGCCCGAAAGCCTTAGGTCCGTACCATCGGCGATAAAGGCGCTTTCCCCCTGTTTCAAGACAAGGGATTCCCGCCCGCCGGGGCTTTCCAGCACGGCCCTGCCGCTGTTTATCAGAATAATGGCGGGCGAATCCGGGGAAAAAACTATGGTTTCCCCCTCGCTCTGCGCCCTTGAAAGGGAAAATTCCCGGCACTCAGCCGGGTAGATCGCCCAGGCGCTTCCCTCCTCTTCAATACAGGGCGTAAGAATCTCCGGCTTGAAAGGGGATCTGCGCAGTATCCGCGCAAGTTCCGCCGGGTCCACATGCTTGGAACTAAGCCCGCCCCGCAGCACATTGTCCGAATTCGCCATAAGCTCCACAGCGAGCCCTTCGATATAGGCGTGGAGTACCCCGGCGGGGATAAACACCGCCTCCCCCGGCTTAAGGTAGAGCAGGTTGAGGTAAAGCGGGGCGATAAGCGCCGGGTCCTCCGGGTAGAGCCGGGAGAGATAGGCGACGGCCCGCCACTCGGCGGAATATTCGGGGTAGTCCTGTTCAAGCTGGGGCGTCTGGGCTGCGGCGTATACCCCCAGATCGTGCCGCGCCTCCTTTCCCATATCAAAAAGCGCCGCGAGGAAGGCGGCAAAGCCGCCTTCCGTATCAAGGGAGGCGCGGAGCCGCCCCAGTTCCTCCCGCAGGGCTGCCGACGGATGCACCGCAAGTCTTTCCCCCGCGCCGCCTGTCCCGCCGAAAAATTCCAGAATTTTTAGGATTTCAGGAATCTCCCTGAAGCCTGCCATAGCCCGGAACGGGGTAAGGGCGGCGAGAATTTCCGGCTTGTGGCTGGCGTCCCGGTAATTACGCTCAGGCGCGGACAGGGGTATGCCCGCCCGGTTTTCCCGTTCCCAGCCTTCGCGGGCCTGCCGGATATTAGGGTGGGCCTGTACTGAAAGGGGCTTTTCCGCAGCCAGAACTTTGAACAGAAAGGGGAGGCCGCCGAATTCGCTGTTTACCGCTTTTCCCAGAAGGCGGGCCGGTTCCCTCTCTATCAGAGTACGCAGGGAGAGCCTTTCGCCGCCGCTTTCCGTCAGGGAAGGGCCGTCCGGGTGTACCCCCATCCAGAGTTCCGCCCAGGGTTCCCCGGTTTCATTGGCCGCGCCAATGAGCCGGGGTATCCATTTGGCCGAACCCCAGGGGTAGTGCTTGACCGTGTTTTCCAGCTTGAAGAGCCGCTGTTTCTCCACTTCGTTTACCGTCAGAATTTCGTCTATCCGGGTAATAAGGTCCAGGGTAAGCCTCTCGGCCTCGTCCTGATCCGGCGAATTCTTCCGGAAACCTTCAGCTTTCTGCCTGTGCGCCTTCTGCACGTCGTCGCAGAGAAGGAAACCCGTAACCACCGCCAGCTTGAGCGGATCCTGGAGCCCGGTTTTTTTGCGGGTATTTTCAATCTTGATACGGTAATGGTTTAGGAGGCTTTCAAGGTAGGCTGAATCTTCATCCGCGGATATGGAAAAGGATGTCCCCAATATATCAATACGGAGGTCACTTTTCGGCACAAAATCTCCTTAAAAGATATCCAGCTCCGCAGCCCCGCCGCCGGAATTATCGGGATCTTTAATGCCGTCCTCCAATATGCCGCCTTCCCCGGAATCGCTGTCTTCGTCCTCCGGATCATCGTCTTCCCCAAAGGCGTCGTCTTCCGGGACGCTGAACATCAGGGCGTCGCCCGTTTCCTCGTCTTCCGGCGCGGGATTCTGTACTTCCGGCATAAGCGCCGCTTCTTCGGGAACATTTTCTTCAGGGGCGGCTTTTTCAGGAATAGGTTTCGCGGGAACCGGCTTTTCAGGGACGGGTTTTTCGGCGACCGGTTTTGCCGGGGCAATGCTGTTCTCCATGGCCGCCTCAAACTCGTTGAGCCTGTCCAGGGCGGAAAGTATCCCGTCCTCGATACGGCCCTGATCTTCCTTAAAACGCTGTATCAACACCTCAAGCTCATCAATCCGTTTCTGATAATTTTCCAGCTTGCCCTTTAAATAGGCGTTTTCCCCGGTTATCCGGGTAACAATGTCAATCGCCCGGGCAACTTTGGTTTCCAGCAGTTTGATTTGCTCAAGGGTTACCATGCTATACCCCCAGAGCGATCTTCGCCTTGGATACCACCGCCTTAAAAGCGGCCTCGTCTTCCACCGCCAGGCTTGCCAGGGCTTTCCGGTTGATCGTTACGCCGGCCTTCACAAGCCCGGCCACAAACCGGGAATAGCTCAGGCCTTCCGCCCGGCAGGCGGCGTTGATCCGGACAATCCACAGCCGGCGGAAATCCCCCTTGCGGTCCTTGCGGTCCCGGTACGCGTAGGAAAGGGCTTTGGTAACCGCGTCTTTGGCGGTCTTGTAGTTCGAATGGCGGCGGCCCCAATAGCCCTTCGCCAGCTTCAGTATCTTCTTACGGTGGTTTTTACGTTTGGAACCGTCTACAGCTCTTGACATACTATCCTCCTTCCCGCTTAACCGTAGGGAAGCATCTGCTTCCTGATAGCCTTTACATTGTCACTGGACAATATCCCCGCGTGGCGCAGGCCCCGCTTCCTTTTCGCCGATTTCTTGGTTAGAATATGGCGCAGATTCTGCTTTTTGTACTTGACCTTGCCGCTCCCGGTAAAGGAATACCGCTTGGCCGCGCTTTTCTTCGTCTTCATCTTTGGCATACAGTACCTCTATTTGTTCAAATTTACCGCTTGTTTAAAATCGCCGCTCGCTCAAACCGTTCATCGTTCAAAGCGATCGCGGTTTGCCGCGGCTTACCGCGGCGGCTGCGGGTTTGCCGGGGGCCTAGCCTCAGGTTTTGCCGGCGCTGGTCCCGGCCCCGCCTGGGCGTCTGTCCGGGGCGCGTGTTTCACCTGCCCGCCGCCCTTGCCCGACTTCGGGCTCAGGACCATGGACATAAAGCGGCCTTCCATAGACGGCGGCTTGTCCATCACATATTCCCCCTCGATATGCTTCAGCACATCGTCGAGAACAACGCGCCCCAGTTCGGTATGGGCCAGTTCCCGGCCCCGGAAACGGACCGTAACCTTCACTTTGTTCCCTTCCGCAAGGAATTCCCTGACATGTTTCGACTTAAAGTCCAGATCGTGATCGTCGATTTTCGGCTGCATCCGGATTTCCTTAAGTTTGAGCAGCTTTTGTTTCCGCTTGGAATCCCGGACTTTTTTCTCGTTCTCGAATTTGAACTTGCCGTAGTCCATGATCTTGACTACCGGCGGGGCCGCCTGGGGCGCGACCTCCACAAGGTCCATTCCCGCTTCCCGGGCCATCTCCAGGGCGCTCGCAGTAGGCATAATCCCCTGCTCCCCATCGTCCCGGATGAGCCGCACTTCCCTTACCCGGATCTGTCCATTGATCCTCAAATCCCTTTCCGCCAACTGACCTCCTAAATACGGCGCTGCCCTCTCAACGGGGTACGAGAGCGGCACGCCACCGAAAGTATAGCCCAAAGCGGGAAACTTGTCTATAGGCCGCATTGCCTCATCAGTAATTTAACATTACGAAGATTTTTTAAAAAAATTTGGGCGCATTTCCGGCGCGAAGCGCCGGAAACCGGGCTTTCCGGGGCTCCGCTACCGCTCCGGCCCCGGCGCTCCGCGCCGTGGCTGCTTTCGCCCCTGCGGGGCGGCACCCCTCCAATCCCTTGCGCGTGCGTATCCCGTACAGCGCCCGCATTTCATGCATGCATCTGTAACTATCAAAAAAATACATTGTTTTTGGGTAGATTATACACGGCTTCGGAGGATGATTTTGAAAATTAAATATTTCTTCCTTTCCTGTATGGTATTTTCCGCATTTTCACTGTTTCCGCAAGCAAACCATAATTCCCCTGCCCTCAAACTGGACTTCCCCCTGTTCGTCCTGCCCTATCAAATTGACGCCGGGAACGCTTCAACCTATGGTTTCTTCGGTTCTTATACAAGGCCGAGTATGGAACAGTCCCTGTCGTTTACAATGGATGTCTATTCAGCTATGCACTTCGGCCTTAAAAAACTGCGGGACAGTCTCCCCTTCGCGCCGGTTTGGAAGAATATTATTTACATCGGCGGAAACATGACGGGGATAATCGCCTTTGCGTATCTCCTTCCCTTTGGATACCCCTGGATGCACAATGAATTTGAACGCGCCGTTTTAAGCCATTCCGGTATAGATAGTTCGGGCAGATTGTTTCGTAATAAAGAAATGGGTATTAACGACGGAGAGCTTGTACGCTTAAAGGCTGAAAGGCCGTATGACATGATTCGTATGGATGAAGCGGGAATCGAAGGCTATCTTTTGTTTTCTCACCGCATGACCCGTAATGTCTTTTTTTATGACCTTGATAATTTTTCCAACTGGACCGCCTTGTTTGCTGTCTGGTTTGGCGCTTATGCGAATACCATAATTGGCTATGCCGATCATCTGGGATTAATAAATGTGGACGACTCCGTGAAAGATATGTATAAAGATGACGGGGATCAGGAATCGCGGTACACGGCTGGTTATTCGTCCATCAACTGGGTATACGATCTGTTCCGTCCGGGCGAGGCATACGGGGAACGCGGCCTCCATCCTTCGGGAGACGGCAGTATCGCCCGTTATATTACCCTGGCCCAGCTAAGCGATGAAGAACGGAAATATCTGGCAAACCAGGGAATCCTTAGTCTTCTCAATTTTCTTTCTCCTGTTTTATATGGTTTTACCTCGTTTCCCCTGGGTAAAACCGGTTTCGAGTGGAATGTCGCCCTTCAGCATTACCTGACACCTTTCGGGATAGATATACCGGCCCATATATTTCTTAAAAGAGGCCCCTTTAATTTGGCCTTTACCTATCACAGCTACGCGAACTACGCGCATTACTTTCCGGCTGTCGAGGCGGGACTAATAGATTTCCCCGTTTATCTCGCGCCGAATTTCGGCCTGCTTCTTTCGCCCCGGGTACTGCTCGGTATGCAGCCCAAAGGCCAAAACTTTATGACCGGGGGGCCGGAATTTCTGGGCTTGCTGGGCTGCCGCGTGGACTTCGCGGTAAGCGAGCGCTTCTTTCCCTACTTTGATCTGAGCGTCAAGACAGGCGGCTGGGTAGCGGGAAACGAATACCTTGAACGCAATGCAAGCGTTAAAGCGGGCCTGTCAATACGCTTTTAAAATAACTAAGGATCTGCCATGAAACGAATCATGCTGATTTTCTGTGTATTGTGCCTTGCTCCCGGAGCGTCGCTGTTCCCGCAGTCTGAATCCGCTTCATCTCCCCCCCCCCTGCCGCCCTTAAACTGGATTTGCCGCTGTTTGCCTTGCCCTACCAGATCGACGCGGCAAAAACACTGGAATACGGTTTCCTTGAAAGCTACACCCACCCGGATATGGAAACCAGCCTGGCCATTACAAGCGATCTGTATTCTTCTTTCCATTTCGGTATGAACAAGCTCCGTGACGCGATAGGCCGGAACACGTTTTGGAAAAGACTTGTCTACTATGGGGGCGTTGCCGTAGGGGATTTCCTTTTTTATCTCTTGCCCGTTCCAACCGGTTATTTTTGGATGCACGAATCTTTTCACCGCGCCGGGTTTACCCACATGGGCCTACGCAGTCATATTAACTTCGCGTTTCCGAACGGCGCTTATACCATGGCCGATACCGGCGGGAGTATCTATAAATACGATTTGCCCCGTACCATAGAAGCCGGCATGGAAAGCGAATTTTTGTTGGTAGAAAAGATGCAGAAGAACAATTTTTTTTACGATCAGGGTATGTTCAACGAATTCCTCTATTGGCTGGCGAACCTTCAGGCATGGGGTTACGCTTATATGCCTTTTCAGAATGATGAATCAACCATGGTGGTAGAAGGGAAAGAACAGGAAGTTTCGGCGGATTCCCTTCAGTGGGCGTATTACTTGTTTCACCCGGAAGAAAAATATATAGCGGATTCGGAAAATGACGAAGTTATCGGCATATCGGACCTGAAGGACAGCGAAAAAGAATTCCTGAAAAACCGGGTGATGTGGTCCCTGGTGAATTTTGCATCCCCGATGATGTTCGGCATACGTTCAATACCCCTCGGCGCCGGTTTTTCCGGTAACTTTGCCCTGCGGCAGTTTTACACCAGCTTCGGCACGGATATTTCCGTCAACGTGTACCTGAAAAAAGCGCCCTTTAACCTGGCCTTTTCTTATCACAGCTATATAAACTACGAGCATTACTTTCCGGCTATAGAGGCGGAACTGGTGGATTTCCCCGTGCAATTCACGCCAAAATTCGGCCTGTTCATTTCGCCCCGTATACTGCTCGGTATGCAGCCCAGGAATCAGGAATTCATGACCGGGGCCCCTGAATTTTTCGCCCTGGCGGGCTGCCGTGCGGACTTTGCCGTAAGCAGGCATTTCCTGCCTTATCTGGAATTAAGCGCCAAAACCGACGGCTGGGTTGCCGGAAACGAATTTCTCGAACGCAATATAAGCGTTAAGGCCGGTATTTCGGTACGGTTTTAGCGATTTAACACACTGCAAATGACGGTTCTTGCGTTTATATCCCTGCTGCAGTGAACTTATTCGACTTTTTCGACTTTGCGGTAAAAAATTAGCCGCAGGCAAAAAAGATACAAGCGTAAAGCCCGGTCCGCGGGCCTTCCTGCCCTACGGGCAGGTTGGCGCGCGGATGCGCCCAAATGAAGATTCCTCTGAGCTTGTCCTGGCGGCTGGGTTAGGGGGCAGGGCGCAAAATTAGGCGCGGATTATACGGGCTGCGAACTCCTAGCGGTATTCCTCCCAGGCTTTGATTTCCAGGGAGCCGTCCCTGAGGAGGGCGGACTTTTCCCGCTCGTAGGCCAGGGCGTCGATAAATTCCCGGGCTACCTTGATATTGGTGAACAGGGGTATGTCGAAATCTACGGCCATGCGGCGGATAAGGTAGTCGTTTTTCAGTTCCGTTTCCCGGTTGTTCTTGGGGATATTGATGATCATGTCCGCTTCCCGCCGTTTGATGAACGTGGCGATATTCGGCTCTTTGGATTCAAGCGGCCAGTTGAGGGCGGCCGCGGGGACTTTGTTTGACGCAAGGAAGCGGGCGGTCCCCCGGGACGCGTAGAGTTCGTACCCCATCTCCACAAGCTTTCTCGCGGAATCGAGAAAGTCCAGTTTTTCCTCGATAGTGCCGGTGGAAAGCAGCACGCGTTTCCGGGGAATGCGGTAGCCTACAGACAGCAGGGCTTTGAGGAAGGCGTCGTGGAGGTCGGTGCCGATGCACCCTACTTCGCCGGTGGAGGCCATCTCCACGCCGGAAACCGGATCTGCGCCGTGGAGCCGCGAGTAGGAAAACTGCGCGGCTTTGACGCCTACCCATTCCAGATCGAGTGCGGAGAACGGCGCTTTCTGTACCGGCTCGTCCAGCATGGCCCGGACCGCCATCTCGATCATGTTTACCCGGCTTACCTTGGAACAGAAGGGGAAGCTCCGGCTGGAGCGCAGGTTGCATTCGATAACGCTGACTCTGTTGCGCTGGGCCAGGAACTGGATGTTGAAAGGCCCGGTAATGTCCAGGGCCCTGGCTATCTCGCTGGAAATTTTGCGTATTTTCCGTATGGTTTCAATGTAGAGCCGCTGCGCGGGCAGGACTACGGTCGCGTCCCCCGAATGGACTCCGGCGTTTTCTATATGTTCGGTAATGGCGTGGAACAGTATTTCGCCCCGTTTGGCTACCGCGTCAATTTCTATTTCTTTCGAGTTTTCGATAAATTTGCTTATCACGACGGGGTGTTCCGCGGAAACGTCCGAGGCGAGGGACAGGAATTTTTCCAGACTTTCGTCGTCCCAGGCGACATTCATCGCCGCGCCGGACAGCACATAGCTGGGCCGTATCAGCACCGGATAACCGGCTTCCCCGGCAAAGGCCTTTGCCGAGGGAAGGTCCGTAAGTTCCCGCCACATCGGCTGTTCTATGCCCAGCCTGTCCAAAAGCGCGGAAAATTTGTTCCGGTCTTCGGCCATGTCGATGGACTGGGGCGTGGTGCCGTATATGAGCGCCCCCGCCGTGTAGAGGCTGGTGGCAAGGTTGTTGGGCGTCTGCCCGCCCATGGACAGGATCAGGCCGTCGGGCCGCTCCCGCTCGTAGATGTCCAGAATCCGTTCCAGGGAAAGTTCCTCGAAGTAGAGCCGGTCGCACATGTCGTAATCGGTAGAGACCGTTTCGGGATTGCAGTTTACCATGATCGTATAGCGGCCAAGTTTCTGCGCCGTTACCGCGGCGTTTACGCAGCACCAGTCGAACTCGACGCTGCTCCCGATCCGGTAAGCGCCCGAGCCGAGAACCATTACCCCCCGCCCTACGGGGCTGGTGTCGTCCCGCGCGCTGCCCGGCGTAGTTCCCGAAACGCCGCTCCCGGTTCCGGCGTAGGTCATGTAGAGGTAGTTGGTCTTTGCCGGATATTCCGCCGCCAGGGTGTCTATCTGCTTTACCGCGGGCCGTATCCGGTACTCTTCCCGCAGGGAACGGATCTCCTCCTCCTTCATGCCGAGAAACTCAGCGATCCGGCGGTCGGAAAAGCCGAGCCGTTTTGCCCGGGCCAGGAGCGCGGAAG
>JAIRZS010000261.1 GCA_031267115.1 Treponema sp. | reverse complement strand
GGGCCGTCCTGCCTTGGGGCAGGCCGGCCTGCGGACCGGGCTTTACGCTTGTATCTTTTTTGCCTCCGGCAAAAAAGGATACCGCTCCAATCCCTTGCGCGTGCCAAAATCCGGCGTCCCTGCCGGATTTTGGCATCGGAGTTTGCCGCAGGCAAACTCCATCTATCCGCCACCGGCGGATAGCAATGGAAACAACGGCATCCCTGCCGCTTTACAGCTTTGCCCAAAAAAGGTGCCAGGCACTCTTTTTCTGGATAAAAATTTATCCGGAAATTTGGTGCCTGGCACTCCTGGGCGTTTATCCCGCCTTGCACTTTTTAGGTCTGGCGGTTGCCGGCGTTTTGTGGTAATATTCGGTCCAGGACATTGTTAACGCGGGGTTCTTGCTAAACCCGGCCAGGGTTTGCGGGGGGCTCTATTTATAGAGGTGAAAAATTGCCATTATTGCCGTTTTCCAGCCAGTCGGCGGAGTTAAGCCAGGCAAAACTGGCCGTCCTTATCGACGCGGACAATACGCAGCCCGTGATCATTGAAGGGCTTTTGGACGAGGTAGCCAAATACGGCGTGGCCAGCGTCAAGCGGATCTACGGGGATTGGACCAGCACCAACCTGCGCTCGTGGAAAGACCGGCTGCTGGAATACGCTATCCAGCCAATCCAGCAGTTTTCCTATACATCGGGAAAGAACGCCACCGACAGCGCGATGATCATCGATGCCATGGATTTGCTCTACAGCGAGAAGCTTGACGGCTTCTGTATTGTTTCAAGCGATTCGGACTTTACCCGGCTTGCGGCGCGGCTGCGGGAAAGCGGGCGCACGGTTTACGGTTTCGGGGAGAAGAAAACCCCGCGGGCCTTTGTTTCCGTATGCGACAAATTTATCTACACGGAAATACTGCGCGGCGACTACCAGGAAGATGCGGACGACGATGAGTTAAAGCCCGTTGTGAAACGCCGCAAGGAATTCAAGCTGGACCGGAAACTCCAGAAGCTTCTCCAGGACGCCGTGGAGGATCTGGCGGACGAATCTGGCTGGGCCTATCTGGGCGGGGTAGGGCAGAAGATCAACAACAGGTCCAGCGAATTCGACCCCCGGAACTATGGTTTCAAGAAACTCGGCGATCTTTTCCGCGCCATTCCCCAGTTCGAGACGGAGGAGCGCCCCCAGGAAAACGGGACCGGCCGCCAGGTCTACATCCGCTGGAAAAAGCACAAGTAGGAGAAGCGTTTTAGCCTTCCTTCTTTGACTTATTCTTTGCGGTAAAAATTCCAATGAAAATTTACGATGTTGCCAATCCTTTTGGCGCTCCGGTCTATTACCGGGAAACGGTTTCCAGCACTATGGACGAGGCCCGCCTCCTTGCCTCGCGGGGGGAAGGGCATGGCGCCGTCATTGCGGCGGGCTTCCAGGAAGCGGGCCGGGGCCGGGGCCTGGACAGGCGCTGGGACGCCGGCCGGGGAAAGAGCCTCCTTTTTACAATTTTGCTGCGTTACGCCGGCTTTGACGCCGTTCCCGCCGCGATCACGCTCAGGGCGGGGCTTGCCGTTTCCCTGGCTGTCGAGGATTTTGCCCCGGAGCTGAAGGGCCGGGTGCTGGTCAAGTGGCCCAACGACATCATGCTGCTTGAAAGGCGGGCCGGCGCGGATACAGCCTCCAAGGCGGCGGGGATACTTGCCGAAAGCGCTGCGGGCGATTCGGGCTGCGTTGTCTGTATCGGGGCGGGCGTGAATCTTGCCCAGACGGAATTTCCCGCCGCTGTCCGCGCCGGGGCGACCAGCCTTCTTTTGGCCCGGCAGTCCCTCCCCGCCTGTACCGGTAAAGCCGCCGCCTATACCGGCGAAGACCGTTTCCGGCTTTTGGAAAAAATTCTCGCGCGCCTGTACCGGGAAATTGCCGGGGGGCGGCTCCCCGCCTGGCGGGAGCGCCTTGAGGAGCGGCTCTACCGGCGGGGGGAACGGGTGCGGTTTTTCCCGGGCGGCGCCGGTACGGGGCGGCAGGTAGAAGGCGTGCTTTCGGGGATAGGCGAGGCCGGGGAACTTCTTGTCACGGTAGACGGCGAAACAGAAAGCCGCCTTTTTATTACCGGCGAGCTTGACGTGTACCGGGAAAAGGCCCCGCCCGAATGCCCGGACGATCATTTGGATTTAAGGACATAGGATGTGGTAAAGGGAACGAAAGATCTCCGCAGCAGGACGCGGGAAAAACTTTCGGCTGTCTGGGGAAGCTCTACTACCACATGGGCCGCCTTTTTTACCGGCTCTGTTTCCAGAAGCCGGGCCAGGATCATCTCTCCCAAACCCAGGCCCCGGTATTCGGGCCTTACCTCAAGGGCTGTGACGCAGAGGGTGTCCTCCCTTATAACCGCCGCCGCGTATCCGGCGAATTCCCCGGAGCCGCTTTCGGCCACGAGCAGCGGTTCCGCCGGGCCGAGATGCTGGACCCACCCGGCGACAAAGGGCGGCCTGTCGCCCAGCCCCTCATCTTCCGCCGCCGAGAGCAGTTCCGCAAAGCAGGATTGGCGCAGTTTTCCTATCGCCTCAGTATCTTTTTGTTCCGGAGGGCGGAACCGGAAATCTTCCAGCACCAGATCTTCGGTTTCTTCCGGTTCGTTCCCCAAAAGCGCAAGCCCCCATTCTTCCCGGTAGGCATTGTACCAGTCCAGTATGACCTGCCGCATCTCGCGTTCCTTAAAGACAAACCAAAGCTGTTCCGCCTCCGGGTGCGAACTGAGTACATCTTTAAAGGCCCGGAACACCCCTTTGCCCTGATCCAGCGCGGCGGTCAGTTTTTTCCTGATAACCGTGTTTTTAAACGCGACGGCAAATTTTTCCATGAGCCGGTATCCCTCGCTGGGGCCCCAGTAGGGAAGCCCGATGAACCGGCCTTCGTCATCGTCGGTTTCCGCCGCTTCTTCATACTCCCTGGTATTTTCGAACACTAGTACCCCTTCCCTGGTATCCAGAATAAATTCGCCGTTCTGGTCTTCCATGGAAAAGAGTATGTCGTCTATGAGCGCTTCGGTTAGTTCAAACTGCATATATCTATTGTAGGAAATAGCCCGGAGAGATGTCAACGCGGATAGCTGAATCCCAGGGCATCGGCATAAATGCCGGGGTAAAAGCCGCCTCCGGAATTTTTAACCGCAAAGTCGCAAAGCCGAATAAAAAATGGCGCGAGGGGTCAGACCTCTCCCCTCCACTCAAAAATTCATTCGCTTTTTTGGCTTTGAACGCAAGCCGGGGTCAGACCCCTTCCTTTCATTCAAAACTTCTTCGACTTCCCCGGCTTTGCGGTAAAGAATAACAGGTATATTTTCTAATTACGGTATTATATGCACCTGCACGTCTGAAAAAGGGCCTT
>JAIRZS010000257.1 GCA_031267115.1 Treponema sp. | reverse complement strand
CGGCAGGGATGCCGGCTGCGGCTATTTATGAGTTTTTGCCCCGCAAAAACTCAAAGCTGTAAAACGGCAGGGAGGCCGTTTTACAGCAGCGCAAGGGATTGAAGCGGTATCCTTTTTTGCCGGAGGCAAAAAAGATACAAGCGTAAAGCCCGGTCCGGGCGCTGTCCTGCCCTACGGGCAGGTTGGCGCACGGATGCGCCCAAGGTTAAGCGGAACTTGTAAGGGGGGCGCTTTCGGGGTAAACTTTGCCCAGCCTGTCCGGTGCGAGGTTTTATGCCATCATCCATAAAAAGAGTTTTTGTCGGGAAGAAACCGGGGTTCGATGTTGAGGCCGGGAGTGTTTTGGCCGATATAGCCGGTTTCCTGGGCGTTCAGTACGGCGAACTGGGCCGGCTCAAGGGGCTTCGTCTTTTTAACCGCTACGATGTGGGGCGGCTGGACGGGGATCAGTTCAGGCGGGCGGTGGATCTGGTACTTTCGGAGACCCAGTGCGACCGGGTGTTTTACGATACTCTGCCGCTGGGAAAAAACGAGCGGGCCTTTGCCGTCGAGTACCTGGCGGGTCAGTACGACCAGAGGGCCGACTCGGCGGAGCAATGCGCGGAACTGGTTACAGGGATAAGGCCTGTTGTACGGAGCGCGAGGGTCTTTGTGCTTGAGGCCGGCGCGCCTGTTTCGGACGAGGCCCTGGAAGCGGTAAAGCGTTACCTTATCAATCCGGTGGATTCCCGGGAGGCCGGCGCGGGCCTGCCCCTGTCGCTCGAGCCGGAAGAACAGGCCGTTCCGGACGTGCCGGTACTTGAGGGCTTTATCTGTTCCGGCTCCGGCGGGGAAGGGCTGGCCGCTCTATGCGGGGAATACGGCCTTGCCATGAGTCCGGACGATCTGCGGTGCTGCCGGGATTACTTCCAAAGCGAGGGCCGGGACCCTTCCCTGGCGGAACTGCGTATTCTGGACACTTACTGGTCGGATCATTGCAGGCACACTACGTTTAACACGGTCCTTGAGCGGATCGATATTGAGGCCGTGCCGGGCAGCGCCGATAGTGGTGGCAGCGCCGCGATTGAGGCCGGCCTGAGAAACGCCTTGTCGCTTTACGGGCAAACCCGGCGGGAAGTTTACGGCAAAACGGAGCGGGATCACGGGCGTACCCTGATGGATATGGCTACTATCGGGGCCAGGGCGTTGAAAAGGCGCGGCCTTGTTCCGGATCTGGATGAATCAAAAGAAATTAACGCCTGTACGGTCAAGGTTGACGCTGAATTTAGCGGCGGGGAGACGGAACCCTGGCTTCTGCTTTTCAAGAACGAGACGCACAACCACCCCACGGAAATTGAGCCTTTCGGCGGCGCGGCAACCTGCCTCGGCGGCGCTATACGGGACCCGCTTTCGGGCAGGGCCTTTGTGCATCAGGCTATGCGGGTAAGCGCCGGGGGCGATCCCCGCCAAAAGCTGGCCGAGACTCTGCCGGGAAAACTCCCCCAGGTAAAAATCGCACGGGAGGCCGCGGCGGGATACTCTTCCTACGGGAATCAGATCGGGCTTGCCACGGGTCAGGTGGCGGAATTTTACCATCCGGGATTTACCGCCAAACGCATGGAACTGGGCGCGGTGATCGGCGCGGTCCCCGCCTCCTGGGTACGCCGGGAAGAGCCTGAGCCGGGGGACCTGGTGCTTCTGGTCGGGGGCAAGACCGGACGGGACGGGATAGGCGGGGCGACCGGCTCCTCAAAGGCCCACACCGGGGAATCTGTGGAAAATTCCGGGGCCGAGGTACAGAAGGGCAACGCGGTGGAGGAGCGGAAGCTCCAGCGGCTTTTCCGCAGGGCCGGGGTAGCCCGGCTTATTAAGCGCTGCAACGACTTCGGCGCGGGCGGGGTTTCGGTAGCTGTGGGAGAACTCGCGGACGGCCTCGACATTGATCTGGACGCGGTACCGAAAAAATACGCGGGTCTTGACGGAACCGAGCTTGCCGTAAGCGAGTCCCAGGAACGGATGGCGGTGGTGACCGCCCCCTGCCACGCGGAGGATTTTATCCGCGAGGCCGCCGCGGAAAACCTGACGGCGGTTGTTATCGCGAAAGTAACTTCAGGCGGGGGCGGGGCGCAGCTCCGCATGTTTTGGCGGGGCAAGGTTGTGGCGGACCTTTCCCGCTCCTTCCTCAACACCAACGGCGCGGGCCGGAGCGCGGCGGCAAAGATCCTCGTGCAGGGCGGCGGCACTCGCGGCATCCGCGGCGGTATTCGTGGCGGGGCCGGAAACGGGGAGCCGCTTCCCGCAGGGGCGCTGCTTGACGAACTGGAACGGGAACTTGCCTCCCTGCGGAGCGGGAGCCGCCGGGGCCTCCAGGAGCGTTTTGACGGTTCCATCGGGGCTTCCTCGGTACTGTTCCCCTGGGGCGGCAGGACGCAGGGAACCGCCGAATGCGGAATGGCGGCGCTGCTCCCCTCGCTGGAAAAGCAGTGCGTCACGGCAAGCCTCCTCAGTTTCGGCTACGATCCGGAAATTTCCGCCTCAAGCCCCTACCTGGGCGCCAAAGGCGCGATCCGGGAGGCGCTGGCAAAATTTGCCTGTATGGGGGGCGATCCCTGGAAGGCCCGGCTTTCCCTCCAGGAGTACTTTGAACGCGCCGAATCCGGTGAATCCTGGGGAAAGCCTGCCGCCGCCCTGCTCGGCGCTCTGGAGGCGCAGCTCGCGCTGGGCGTTCCGGCTATCGGGGGGAAGGACTCCATGTCCGGCACTTACCGCGACGAAAGCCGGGGCATCAGCCTCGCTGTACCCCCGACACTGGCGGCCTTTGCCGCCGGGACCGCGCCGGCCAGCCGTGTCCGCTCGGGCGCCCTGAGCGGCAAGGCGGGAAATACGGTCCTGCTGCTGGCGCAGCCGGATTCGGGCGCGGACGAGTGGGCCGCGTTCAGGCGTAACATGGACACCCTTTCCCGCCTTGCCGGGTACGGAATTGTCCGCGCCGCCTATCCTGCCGGCCCCGGCGGTACGGCGGCCTCCCTGGCGGTGATGGCCTTCGGTAATATGGCCGGGCTTGAGGTATACGCGGATTCCTGCGCCCTTACGGAACACGATTACTACCAGGGTTCGATACTGGCAGAGATAGACGAAGAAAAGGCGGCCGGCGCGGGGATCAATACAAACGCCGTTCCCGGCGCGGTAATAGCCGCGCGGACTCTCGCCGGGCCGGTATACCGCATGGTACGGAAAGGGTCTGACCCCAGGCAGGTGGGCCTGGGCGCGGAAACCGGGGAGAATCCCGAATACGCCGCGGCACATGTCCATCTTGCGGTTCTCCGCCGGGCCTACGAGTACCCGCTGGCCCAGGTTTACCCCCAGACCTCGAACGGAGCAACCGCTGCGGAAGAAAGCGCGGCGGAAGGCCGGATCATAGATACCGAATACCGGCGCGGCGCGGCCCGGCCCGTTTCGCGGCCCAGGCTGAACGCGGCGCCCCTAGTCACGATTCCGGCGTTCCCCGGTACCAACTGCGAGTGGGATATGGAACGGGCCTTCCGGGAAGCCGGGGCAAGGACGCGGATTCTGGTATTCAGAAACCGCCGCCCGGAAGACATACCCGCGTCCATAGCGGAACTTGCCGCGTCGATACGGGACTCCCAGATCGTCGCCCTTTCCGGCGGGTTCAGCGCCGGGGACGAGCCGGACGGTTCGGGGAAATTTATCGCCAATGTGTTCCGGTCCCGGCCTGTGGCGGACGCTGTGGCGGATCTTCTGGAAAACCAAGACGGCCTCGTACTGGGAATATGCAACGGCTTTCAGGCCCTGATCAAGCTCGGGCTGGTCCCCTACGGCAGGATTCAGGCCCCCTCGGAAAACACGCCTACCCTTACCTTTAACAGCATAGGCCGCCACGTTTCCAGGATGGTACGCACCAGGGTAATGTCGGATATTTCCCCCTGGCTGGCCCTGGAGGAACCGGGCGCTCTGCATGTAATTCCCGTAAGCCACGGCGAAGGCCGCGTCGTTATCCAGGAGGGGGAAGCGGAAGAACTGTTCCGGGCCGGGCAGATAGCCTGCTGTTACGCGGATCCGCAGGGACGGCCCACCCTGGCCGAGCCGGACAACCCCAACGGATCGCAGTTCGCGATAGAGGCGATGTCCAGCCCGGACGGGCGGGTTCTGGGCAAGATGGCCCACTCCGAACGCCGGGGGGAATACGTGCATATCAACATCCCCGGAAATAAAAACCAGCGTATCTTTGAGGCCGGGGTACGGTACTTTTGCTGAGAACGGGGGATTGTATTGACTGAATCGGAACTATGTACTATATCTGGTACAAGGAGCATGACATGATCGATTTAGTGCGGAACATAAAGCCAATTTCCTATGTAAAGGCCCATACCACTGAAGTTGTCAAGAACGTGGGGAAACCAGATCTCCAATAATAATAACTCAAAACGGGGAAGCAAAAGCGGTAATTATTGACATTGAAAGCTACCAAAAGACTTTAAATGCCATAAATTTGGCAAAATTATTAAGCTTCAGCGAAATGGATTTAAAAAACGGCAACACCGTAACGCATGAGGAGGCAAAAAAGCGTTTTGAAAAAACAATAGGAAAATGAAATGAGAGAAATAATTTGGGCCAAACACGGGGAAGACGCATTTAATGAAATATTGGATTATATAACCAAAAACTCCGGTTCAATAAACGCAGATAAAGTATATGAGAAAGTAATTGGAGAAATTGAATTATTAAAATCTGAACGTGTAACGACAAGAAAATGAAGAACCCAGGAGCAAGCTCCTGGGTATCTTCGTTGGATAGGAAATTTATTATACTGGCGGGGTCATACCCCAATCCAAATATTGGTTTACAACTTTTCCAAGTGTTGTAAATTTTCCAGAGCAAGCTCCGGGGTATGGACCCCGCCTTCCAATCACAAGATTTGGCAAGTATTGGCATAAATGATATTTTTGAGTTAAATGTAAACCCGTGGAAAATTTATTATAAAATAATTAATGACAATAAAATAATATCAATACAACAAATTATTGATACAAGAAGAAACATAGAAGAATTATTGGTGAATTTGGTAATAGAAAAAAAGATATAACTATTCAGTCTATCACTTGCCAATGAACTACATCTTTATTTTGTCAATAGAGCCTGTTCCAAAACCCCAGCCAATAAGTTAAGGAGGGGGCAGCCGCCCCCTACGGCCCAGCCTTGCCGCGTTAGGTGTGGAGTTTTGCGAAGCAAAACTCCTAAAAGACTTGACGCCAAAGGCGGCAAGTCTTAGCCTACCCCCTCTGCGGGGGGCTCCGCCCCCGCAACGCCCCCCGCCGGAGGGCCACGAGCCGCCCGGAAGGAGGAGCGGGCGGACGGTTCCGCAATTCCCCGCTCCTCCCTTCTCATTCATAAAACGGCGGCTGTTTAGTTTAGCGGTGAAAAACTTGTTGCAGTAACCGTTGTTGAGGCGGAGGTAAATGAGACATTTTGTCTACGGTAGGCACTCCCACTATATATGCTGCCTAATATAAGGTAAATATCATAATTACCGGAACCCGTCCATTCAGTATACCCACTACCTGAAGGAGTCCAGAGTGATACGGTTAAAGTAGAACCAGAAAGTGTTACATCTTCACTTTCCGCTCCGGCGACATAACCTATCATTGACATTGCCTGTTCCGGGGTTGTTCCACGTTGAAAAATTCCAATGTTGATGCCTGATTGCCCTTGACTGGCCTGAGCGGAAGTGATACCGGTAATTACCAGTGTTTTTGGAGCGCTATTTCCGCCGACGGCGGGGGGGGTTACGGGGGTTATCTCCGCCGGCGGCGCTACAGGGGCCGCAGGATTACCGTCTTCGTCTTTAACGGAGATGCTGCCGCCATCTCCTACTTCTATGCCGCCTATCCCGCCGCTTTCCGTAGTTATAACAATGGTTTTCCCTGCTTCAGGCTGTAACCCTATCGTCCCGCTCGAATCGGATATAACAGTGCCGGAATTCGTTTTTTTGGTCCCTTCGGAGTCGGTGATAGTTAATACATAGTCATCTCCGGTAATCTTCAATTCGTAGGTTGTGTCACCATCCTCGCCACTATACGTCTTGGTCCCAGGGCCACTGCTGGAATTATCGTCAGAGCATCCCAACAATACTAATCCTATTGCCAGCATAAGCGCGGCAATACCGATCGGATAACGCTTCTTCATACTCGTCTCCTTAACATTTGGTTTCCGCGGCGCAGGCCGCGGTTCTCCCGCATGGGGAGAAATAAAAAAAGCCGGTATCCCCGTATACACGGAGATCCGGCGTTTTTACGAAAAAAATCGAGGAACCACCTGGGCGGTTAAAAGGTTTGAGGAAAATTTAAAAAAGCGTGAATTTACACTGTCAGGGGGTTGACAAGAACTACAAGAGGCCCATAATTGCTTGCTTGCTTGCTTGCTTGCTTGCTTGCTTGCTTGCTTGCTTGCTTGCTTGCTTGCTTGCTTGCT
>JAIRZS010000256.1 GCA_031267115.1 Treponema sp. | reverse complement strand
GCGGCTGAAATCCCGCCCCAGAGCGAATTCGGCGATCTGGGCTTCCCCATGTTCGGTTTCGCGAAACTTCTCAGGAAGGGGCCGCCCCAGATAGCCGCCGCGGTGGCGGATGTTCTTGCGGCCCAGGATTCTTCCGGCGTTCCGCTGCCTGCGGAAGCAAAAGAAGCCCGCGGCGCTTACGGGGCCAAAGGCCCCTACCTCAACGTATTTCTGGACCGGGCCGCAGCCGCGTCATCGATCCTTTCCGAAGCCTTGGGCAGCCCCGCTTTCGGCCGTCCCGGAACCCTTGCCGGTTCCCGTGTCATGGTGGAATTTTCCAGCCCCAACACCAACAAGCCCCTCCACCTGGGCCATCTGCGGAACGATGTTCTGGGGGAGAGCGTCTCCCGTATACTCGCGGCCTGCGGCGCCGATGTCCGCAAGGTCTGTATCATCAATGACCGGGGAATCCACATCTGTAAATCCATGCTGGCCTACAGCGAGCACGGCGAGGGCAGGACCCCCGAATCTGAGGGGATCAAAAGCGATCATTTTGTAGGCGACTGGTATGTCAGGTTCAGCTGGGACCTAAAGGAAGAGGCGGAGGCGCTCGCAAGGGAAAAAGGCCTTGATAAAAAGGAAGCGGAGGCCCAGGCACCCAGCCAGGTCCGCGCGAGGGAACTGCTGCGCAAGTGGGAAGCGGGGGACGCCGAAACAGTGAAGCTGTGGGAACTGATGAACGGCTGGGCCGTCAAGGGCATGAAGGAAACTTACGCCCGCACCGGCGTCTCCTTTGACCAGTACTACTTTGAAAGCCAAACCTACCTTTTGGGAAAAGACGAGGTCCTCAAGGGCCTTGAAAGGGGTATCTTTTACAGGACCGAAGACGGCGCCGTCATGGTAGATCTCAGCGCGGAAAAACTCGATCAAAAGGCGCTGCTCCGCAAGGACGGCACCTCAATTTACATCACCCAGGATATCGGCACCGCCATCTACCGCCACAAAGACTGGCCCTTTGACCGGCTTGTCTTTGTAGTCGGTTCCGAGCAGCAGTACCACTTCCAGGTTCTCTTTTCGATCCTCAAAAAACTGGGTTTTGACTGGGCGCGGAATCTCTATCACCTTTCCTACGGCATGGTGAACCTTCCGGAAGGCAGGATGAAAAGCCGGGAAGGGACCGTGGTGGACGCCGACGACCTCATAGACAGCCTCCGCGACGACGCCCTGGCGGAAATCCGGGAAAAGGAGCGGGAAGAGGCGGTGGGCGTCCCCGGAGACGTAGCGGAAAAAGTCGCACTGGGCGCGCTGCACTACTACCTCTTGCAGGTAAACCCCCAGAAGGACATGCTCTTTGATCCTAAGGAATCCCTTTCCTTTAACGGCAACACCGGCCCCTATCTCCAATATATGGGCACCCGTATCAGCGCGCTGCTGCGCAAAGCCCCGGAAGCCCTGTGCGGCGCGGATCCCGACTACGCCCTGCTTTCAAGCGATGCCGAGTGGGAACTGCTCAAGGCTGTCGCCGCCTATCCCGGGGCCGTTGCGGAATCCGCCGCCGCGATGGACCCCTCGTGTCTGGCCGCCTATCTCTACAGCCTTTCCCGGAGCTTCAGCCGGTTCTACCACGACTGCCCCATCCTGGGCGCGGATTCTCCTGACCTTGCCCGGTCCCGTCTCGCCCTGTCCCGCGCCGTCGAGCGCGTGCTCCGCGACGCCCTGCGCCTGGTCTGCATACCGTTTCTGGAGATAATGTAATTCTATGCGTTTGTCGCGCTTGCCATATTTCTGCCTTGACCCAGCAATTCTCAGTTTAGAAAAATATGGCCGAATTTTTACCACGAAGTCAAAAAAGTCGAATAAGTTTTTGCTTAAAAATCCTTTTTTGACCTCTTTCTTCGACCTTGCGGTTCTTTTTTTTCATAATTGGCGTAGTTTTGCATACTTAGCAGGGGACCTCGTCAACGATGATGGGGTAAACTGAGAATTGCTGAACTGAGAATTACTGGCCTTGACCTTTTTTCCCTGATATGCTAGGTTAGTCTGTAACTATTCAGTCTATCACTTGCCAATAAATGTCAAGCGGGGGTAGCTCGAAAAAAATGATAGTTTTTTTCGAGCGGAGGGGGTCCAGGCCCCCTCGTTCAACCGGATATGGCAAAAAGTCTTGACAAGACTTTTTGCGAAGCGGGGGCTTTAGCCCCCCGACTGAGTAGTTATGTTAATTTATTATATCGCGTTTTTAAGGATTCTTTATGTACGTATTGGTTGAGTTCAAAGGCAGGCAGTACAAAGCCGAGAAGGGCGCCCTGCTAAAAGTTGACCGGATCGACGCCGAACCCGGTTCCGCCCTGGAAATTGATACGGTGCTTCTCCTCTCGGCAGGCGAGGCGGACGGACTGGTAACGGTAGGTTCCCCCTATGTCGAGGGTGTGAAGGTTTCGGCCAAAGTGGAAAGCCACGGGAAAGACAAGAAGATCATCGTCTTCAAGTATATGCCCAAGAAGGATTACCGCCGGAAGCAGGGCCATCGCCAGCAGTATTCTGTAATCAAAATTGAAGATATTATCGGGGCATGATCGGGATTAACGCGGCTTTTGACGGGGCGGGCCTCCTCAGGTCCTGCGAAGTCAGGGGCCACGCCATGGCGGGCCCGGCGGGGTACGACCTGGTCTGCGCCGCCGTTTCGATTTTAACCCGCACGGCTTTCAGGGTCCTTTCCGGACGGGAAGGGATAATTCTCCGGGGCGGCGCTCCGGAACGTGGTGTTTTCCGGATGGAAACCGAATACCAGGAGGCGGGAAGGGAATTCCTTGCGGCCTGCGGGGCTTTTTTAATGGACGGCCTCTCTTCGGTTGCCGGGATGTACCCGGAACACGTAAAACTAATTATACGCCGGGGATGATCCCGGCTTGACGGAGGAATCGGAATGGCACGGAAACGGGGCGGCAGCGGCGCGAAAAACGGACGGGATTCCAACCCCCAGTACCTTGGAGTAAAAGCATCGGCGGGAACCGCGGTTAAGGCGGGGACCATTATTGTGCGGCAGCGGGGTACGAAGATCCACCCCGGGCCCAATGTAGGCCTTGGCGGGGATTACACGCTTTTCGCCCTGACGGACGGCAAAGTCAGCTTTACCCAGCGCCGCGGCCGCAAACTTGCCGGCGTCATCCCCGTAGAGGGGTAGGCTGACCGGCGCCGGCGCCGTTTATGGAAAAATTCGCGGACGAAGCCTTTATAGAGGTATCCTCCGGGCATGGGGGCAACGGCTGTGTTGCCTTCAGGCGGGAGAAATTTGTCCCGAAAGGCGGCCCTTCCGGGGGCGACGGCGGCCGGGGCGGCGATTTGATCTTCGAGGTAAGGCGGAATCTGCGGACCCTGTCCCACCTGCGTTACCGGCAGTCGTTCAAGGCCGGGAATGGCCGGGACGGGGAAGGTTCCCAGCGTTTCGGCCGGGACGGAGAGGACGCGGTGGTGCCGGTTCCGCCGGGTACGGTAGTCCGGGACGCGGACAGCGGGGAGCTTGTCCGGGACTTTGGAAAGGACACGGGGTGTTTTGTGTTCCTTAAAGGTGGGAACGGCGGCTGGGGCAATACCCGCTTCAAGTCCCCGGTGAACCAGGCGCCCCGGAAAGCCCTGCCCGGAAAACCGGGCCTAACCCGGCGGCTCAGGGTGGAGCTGCGGGTTCTCGCGGATATAGGCCTTGTGGGGCTTCCCAATGCGGGAAAATCCTCGCTCCTGGAAAGGTTTACCAACGCCCGGCCTAAAATAGCGCCCTATCCCTTTACCACGAAGATCCCCAACCTGGGGGTACTGACCTTGGGAGCGGGCGGCGGGGACGAGAGGGACATAGTGCTGGCCGATATTCCGGGGCTTATCGAGGGCGCTTCGGGAGGGGCGGGGCTCGGGCTTCGTTTTCTGAAGCATATTTCCCGTACCTCGGGCCTGCTTTTTTTAATCGATCTGGGCGACGACTCCTATTCCAATGCTTTTGATATTGTATATAATGAACTTAAGGCTTTTTCGCCGGAGTTGACCGGGAAAAAACGTATCCTTGTGGGGACCAAGGCCGATCTTGAGGGGACTGCGGAACGGCTTGGGGAACTGCGGGAAAAATACCCGGAGGAGCGCCTGTTCGGGATTTCGGTTTTTTCCGGGGACGGTATCGGCGAGCTTGCCCGGGCTATTGGCGGGATGGTGAATAGTATTGACGGCATGTAGCTGCCCGACCGCGTGGCGCAGAGCCGGGTGTTGCTCTGCCTGGCCCTGGGGGCGTTGCGTCGCCAGGCCCAGGGGCGTTGCGGGGGCGGAAAGCGGGCGGCCGTCTGCCCCCGCAGAGGGGGGAGCGTAAGACTTGACGCCGCAGGCGGCGAGGCTGGAGCGGGGGGGGAGGCTTCCCCCCCGGCTGAATACCCGCAATAAACTGCCGGGTAGTATGCTGGTTTGCAGAGGAGGAAGCAAGGGACCGTGAAGCTGGCGATCCTGGGGGGAAGTTTTAATCCCGTTCACCTGGGACATTTGTATCTGGCCGAATCCGCCCTGAAAATGGGCTATGACCGGCTTGTTTTGGTTCCCGCCTATAGTTCTCCTTTTAAGCCCGGCGTCCGGGACGTTGCGCCCCAGGACAGGCTGGACATGCTCGCGGCTTCGGCGCCCGCGGATCCTTGTTTTGCCGTTGACGACTGCGAGATCCGGCGGGAGGGCGTTTCTTATACAATCGACACAATCGCCGACATCATAGGCCGGTACTGTCCGGAGGGGAAGCCCGGCCTTATCCTGGGCGACGATTTGGCGGAGGGCTTTACCGGCTGGCGCGACTACGGGAAGATTATCGCCCTTGCGGATATTATTATCGCCCGCCGCTTTTCCTCGAAACCTGTTTCTTTCCCCTATCCCTACAGGCAGCTTGATAACGCGATTTTGGACATTTCTTCCAGGGACATACGTTCCCGTATCCAGGGCGGCGGTAGCTGGCGCTACCTGATCCCCGAGGGGGCGCGTTTTATCATCGAGGATCGCGGGCTTTACGGCTATAGGCCGGAGGGGGCGGAATCCGCGGGGCCGGCCGGCGGGGCGCGGAAAAACCCTGCGTTGCGGGCCAAAGGCGCGGCAAGGGCGGAGATTGCCCGGATTGAGGACGCGGTCCGTTCCCTGGTAAGCCCTTCCCGGTTTTTGCATTCAAGGGCGGTGGCGGCGCTGGCCTGGGAACTCTGCGCCCGTTTCGGCCAGGACCCGGATCGGGGCTACCTCGCGGGGATTGCCCACGATATCGCCAAGTCGATGGGCGAGAATGAGTTAAAGCGCTTTGCGAAAAAGGACGGGAAACCGCTTTCCGCCCTGGAACGGAAAAAACCCTCCCTGCTCCATGCCCGCGCCGGGGCAACCCTGCTCCGGGAATGTTTCGGCATTACCGACAGGGAAGTGCTTGCCGCGGTCCGGGATCATACCGCAGGGAGTTCTTCTATGGGGCCGCTTGAAAAGATCGTTTATATTGCCGATAAGATCGAACCTACCCGGAGAAACGATCAGATGAACAGGGGCGGCGCGGATCAGGGGGGCGGGGGAGGATTCGGGGGAAGCCTGGACAGCCTCTTTGCCTCGGTAGTGAAGGATACGGTGGCTTACCTCCGTTCCCGGAAGCTCGACCTTTCCGAAGATACCAGGGGGCTTCTTGAAACCATGGAAAAGAAGGGGGATTCATGATTGGCAGGAATATCCGGCCCGCCGGGGGTTTCGACGCCAGCTTTATCCTCATCATCCTTATCGTTGTTTTTCTGGCGGGGGGGATCGTCTTTGCCCTTACCTATCTGCGGCAGGACCCCATAGAGGAGGTCCTCTCCGGGGACAGGGTTATTAACACCCTGTTCGTTATAGAGGACCGGGGCAAACCCCTCGCGTCTTATGTGCTGATGTACTACCGAGATACGGGAAAGGCGGCGGTCTTCGATATTCCCGGTTCGGTAGGGTTGATACTGAGGGGTATCAACCGGGTGGACAGGATCGCCGCGATCTACGATCCCGATAGAATTTCCCCGTTCGAGGCCGAGATCGAGGGCCTTTTGGGTATTGAGATCAGTTTTTCGGTGATCAATAACACCGAACAGCTGGGAAGGATGGTGGATCTTATCGGGGGGGTGGAAATTTTTATTCCGGCCCGGGTGGCGGTTTACGATACGGGGAATATGGTTTTTTTCCCCTCAGGGCTGGCCCGCCTTGACGGGGACAAGGCCCGCTCCTACATCAACTACCAGCTTCCCGACGAAGATCCCGATCAGCTTAGTTTCCGGCGGCAGCGCTTTTTTCTTGCGCTGCTCAAGCGCCTAGGGGAGCAGAACGCGATACTGAGGAATTCCGAGGCCGCTTCCCAGTTCCACACCATGATCAGGACCGGCATGTCCGCCCGCCTGCAGGCCCGTTTTTTCAGCGAACTGGCGGCGATAGACACCGACCGGATAAATATCCAGACTGTGGGCGGCAATGTGCGGGAAGTTTCCGGCCAGGCGCTGCTTTTCCCCTACTATGACGGCAGCCTTATCAAGGAAATTGTCCGCCAGTCCCTGGGTTCCCTGACCCGCCGCCTTGAGGGGGACCTTACCGAGCGGGTTTTCACCGTGGAGATACTCAACGGGACTAACACCATCGGCCTTGCGGGGCGTACCGCCGAACTGCTCAGAAGTTTCGGTTATGACGTGATCGCTATCGGCAACGCGGATCGCAGCGATTACTGGGATACGCAGATCGTCGACCGCTCAGGCTTTCAGGATATGGCCGAGATATTTGCGGATATTATCCGCTGCGAGAATATTCATTTTGAATCGCGAGTTTCCGACGATCCGGTCTCGGATATCGGGATTGATCTGCAAAATCTGGAATACAAAGCCGATTTTACCTTAATAATCGGAAGGGATTTTAATGGACGATACGTTACAGGCGGATAAGGCGGCCTATGAATTAGGCGAACTGCTTCGGGATCATAACGGGAAGGACGTTGTGGTTTTGGATCTCCGGAAATTGAGTGTCTGGACCGATTTTTTCATCATTGCCACCGTTACAAGCCACACCCATGTGCAGGGGCTGCTGCGGCATATCAGGGAATTCGCCCGGGAAAAAGACCTGGAAATATTCCACCGCCCCCGCAAAGCCGCGCCGGACAGCGAGTGGAATCTCGTGGATATGGGGGACATAGTCATCCACCTTATGTCTGAACGCGCCCGCTCTTTTTACGAACTGGAAAGACTTTGGACCTAGCCTGATTCCCCGAAATCCGGAAGCTTTTGCCCCCGGACACGGGTTTTCAGCGCCGGATTATTCGTCAAATTCGTCGTAGTCTACGTCTTCTTCGTAATCGTATTCCTCGTCATCGTCGTCGAAGTCGTCATCGTCGTCGTCATCAAAGTCGTCATCGTCAAAGTCGTCATCGTCGTCGAAGCCGTCATCTTCAATATCATCTTCGTCATCATCGGCAAAGAAGAGAAAGGGGTGATCCTCTACGGTATCGCCGCTATACAGACCGCCCGGCGAAAAACCTGGCGAGCCGTCATAAAACCTTCCTCCGTCCCATTCAATCGAAGTTGATACCGGCATCAGTGCGGGTTCTCCGCCGGCGATTTCCGGGAAATTCTGCCGATTATTCACGGGTACGTGCTGAATCATATGGTTCTCCACTTCAATAGTTACGGGGAAATCAGTCAACTGATCTTCCCTGCGAGACAGCAAAATCGCCTAATTTTGTTGTCTCTATTTCTCTAGAAACATAAGTGAGATATTCATCTTCTGTCAATATGTCTTAATCGATTTTTTTTCGACGGAGGTTTTCCGGTTTTGGGCGCATCCGCGGGCCGCCCTGCCCGCAGGGCAGGACGGCCCGCGGACCGGGCTTTACGCTTGTATCTTTTTTGCCGCAGGCAAAAAAGGATACCGCTTCAATCCCTTGCGCGGGCGAAAAATCGCCCTCCGTGGCGATTTTTTGCTTTGGAGTTTGCCTACGGCAAACTCCATCTCTCCGCCTGCGGCGGAGAGTAATGGAAACAGCGCCATCCATGGCGCGCATCCCTGCCGTTGTGCGTGGCTGGGGAAGGAGGTCAAAAAAAGGCTTGGAAGCAAAAACTTATTCGACTTTTTCGACTTCGCGGTAAAAATTCTTATGGACCTGCCACTTTACATAAAATGCCTGAATCTGGTATAGTAGGCGTGGTTTTGCGGGAGAGCCGGGATTGAGCCGTTGTTGTACTATTGAGGCGCCGGGGAAGATCAACCTCCATTTGGAGATAGGGAAGAAAAGGGCGGACGGATACCACGATCTGGTAAGCGTTTTTGCCAGCTTCGGCTTTGGGGATACTCTGGTTTTTAGCGTTCCTGAAAGGGGTTTTCCCGGGAATTTTACGGCGCTGAAAATAACGGGGCCTTATTCCGGGGCGGAAGGGCTGTCTTCCGGGGAAAATATCATTACCAGGGCGGCGGCTCTTTTCCGGGAAAAGACCGGTTATGACGAGCCTGTCCGGGCGCTGCTGGAAAAGCGCGTGCCACCCGGCGGCGGGTTCGGCGGGGGTTCTTCCGACGCCGCTTCGGCCCTGCTGGCCCTGGACGCGCTGGCCGGGACCCGCCTCGGCGGCGAAGGCCTGGCGGAAATGGGGGAGAAGCTGGGAAGCGATGTCCCTTTTTTCCTTTCCGGGGGGGCGGCGCTGGTTACCGGGCGCGGGGACCGGGTAAAGCCGCTTGAAACGCCCGATGCCCGGCTGCCAGTCATACTGGTAAGCCCGGGGTTTTCAATCGGGACTACGGCGGCCTTCGCGAAACTGGACGAATTCCGGGCAAAAAAGAAGGAAACGCGGCGTTTTCAAAATTCCATCTGCGGGGCTTTGGATTTAAAAAATGCCGGTAATTCATTCGGGCCGGAGGGGCCGGACGGCGAAGACCTGGCCCGTTTTTTGAAGGAAAACCCCGCCTCCTGGCCCTACAGTAATGATTTTTTGCCTGTACTGCGGGAAGACGGGGAGCATGGGGAGGTATACGGGCGCTTATTCCGGGATCTGCGGGAGCTAGGAGCGGATTTTTCCGGTCTATCCGGGTCGGGGTCAGGCTGTTTCGGCATTTTTACGGATAAAGGAGTAGCGGAAAAGGCCTATAATTCGCTTTTTCGGAACTGGAATTTCGTAAAATTGACTTTTTTTCTTGCGCACAGACCCAAACCGGTGTTAGAATATCTATATGCTTGAATAGCCGGTAGAAAAGGAGCGTGCCATGGAAATTACCGATATTCGTGTTCGTAAAGTAGCCGGTGAGGGGAAATTAAAGGCATATGTAACGGTTACATTCGATGATTGTTTTGTGGTTCACAATGTAAAAATCATAGAGGGAAAAAGCGGCGTGTTTATAGCCATGCCGAGCCGGAAGACCAGGGCAGGTGAATACAAGGATGTGGCCCATCCTATTCATCCCGAATTCCGCGCCGAATTGCAGAAGCAAATTCTGGACAAATACGATGACGGTAATGTCCCGGACGATCCTACTGTGGAGCTATAAGGTGTTCATATTTTTTGGGACGTAGGCAAGTGGTAAGCCACCGGGTTTTGGCTCCGGCATTCACAGGTTCGAACCCTGTCGTCCCAGTGCGGTGACAGGGTTCGAAGGGGAATCTTGTTGTCCCAGAACGGCGGTAAGGCTGAAAGATTCGGCCTGCGTTTCAGGTAGGAGTAAGTATAATGAGTCAGGTTGTTTTTGAAGCCCGCGAGCGGGCCGGCGCGGGGTCTGCCGATGCCCGCCGGGTAAGGCGGGCCGGGCGTATTCCGGCAGTTATTTACGGGCGTTCCGGCAGCGCTGTTGCCATCGATCTTAACGCGCTGGAATTTACCGCGGGGGTAAAGGGAATTTCCGGCAGTACCATTGTTAAAGTCAATGTCAGCGGCAAGCCCGTGGACGCCTTTGTAAAAGATACCCAGCGGAATATTCTGAACGGGCAGATACTTCATGTTGATTTTTATCAGGTTGAATCCGACAAGCTGCTGCGCGCCCGGGTTCCCGTGCATGTCGAGGGGAACCCTGTCGGGGTAAGGAACGGCGGTATATTCGAGTCACCCCTGCATGAGATCGAGGTTGAATGCCTTCCCGGGAATCTGCCCGAGCGGATCATTGTGGATGTTTCAGCCCTGGATGTGAATCAGTCTATCCATGTCCGCGATCTTGCGCTGGGCGACGGGGTCAGGCTGATTTCCGGCAGCGATCAGGTCGTGGCGCTGGTGAAGTTCGCCAAAGCCGAGGAGTCCGCCGCAGTTGCCGAGGAAGCCCCGGCCGAAGCCGCCGCCGCCAAAGAACCGGCGAAGGGTTAACGGCCTGCCGCATCCGCGGGTTTTTGCCTATGCAGGCAAAAACCCGATCGATGGGATGGGGACAGGCGAACCTTTGGTTCGATAGCAGGCCGGGTATAAGAGTTCGCCGCGGGACGCGCAAGGGATAGGAGCGGAACAAAAACGCGTAAGCGTTTTTGTTGGAGCGTATAGCCCGGTCCGCGCGCCGTCCTGCCCTATGGGCAGGTTGGCGCGCGGATGCGCCCAAGAAGCCCAAGAATAAGATAAAAATGAAAATGAAAATTTCTATGCGTTTGCCCTAATCGTATGGAGGACGGGCTTCGGCTTTTTGAGCAGGAATTGGCTTCAGGCCTGGGGGATTGGCCGCGGGGGACCCGTTTTCTCGCGGCGGTTTCCGGTGGCGCGGATTCTGCCGCTATGCTCGCGGGGCTGGCGGCCTTTGCCGGGGGCCGGGGCCTAGTTCTGCGCTGCTTCCATGTGGAGCATGGCATCAGGCCGGCCGGGGAAAGCTTGGGGGACGCCGCCTGGGTGCGGGAGCTTTGCCGGAAACTTGGCGTCCCCTTCAAGGCCGCGCATATTCCGCAGGGCAGGGTTGCGGAGACCGCCGCGAAACGGGGCATCGGTCTGGAAGCCGCGGCCCGGTTTTACCGCCACGCCCTCTGGAACCGGGAGGCGCGGCGTATAGGCGCGGCGCGGGTGCTTGTTGCCCACACCAGGGACGACGCCCTTGAAACCGTGCTGATGCGCGTGCTGCGCGGGTCGGGGCCGGCGGGGCTTGCCGCCATGAAACAGGATAACGGACGCGTCCTGCGCCCCCTCCTCGCTCTGGGCAGGTCCCGGGCGCTGGAATATCTTGCCGGGCGGGGTATCCCGTTCAGGACCGATTCTACCAATGCCGATATATCATTTCTCCGTAACCGGATACGCCTTTTACTTGTTCCCCAGATGGACGATCTTTTTCCGGGCTGGAGGGCCGGCCTTTTAAGCCTTGCCGAAACCCAGCGCCGCGCCGCGTCCTTTATTGAGGCTTTCGCGGAAAGCGCGATTCCCTGGGAAAATGACGGGGGAAGGCTTTCTTCCCTTTCCGTGCCCAAGGGCGTCTTTTTTTCCGCGCCGGAGATTGTCCGGGAAGAGGCTGTGTTTCTCGCAGCCGGGAAGATCCTTGCCGGAAAACCGCGCGGGGCCGGGCCGGCCCGGCTGAGGCGGGAAACAGTGCGGCGTTTCTGCGCGGGGCGGGGCAAATCCGCGGACCTGGGGAAAATACGCGCGCGCCTTGAGGAGGGGAGGGTGCTGATCGGATTCCGGGGGGAAGACGGCGCTGAGCGGGGTTTTGTACTGTTGATCAATAAGCCGGGTGTTTATAGAATAAACGGGATGGCCGTGGAAATCCGCGCGGAAAGCGGGATTCCGGCGGGAACGGAAGGGGCGGTTTACGTTACCTTTCCCCTGGCTATCCGGCCCGCTTTCCCGGATGAATTTAAAGGGCGCTCCGGCGGTTTTACGGCGCTGCTGGCGGCGGAGGATGCCCTGGGAAGGGCGGCGCTTATCGGCCGGAAGAAAACCGGCGCGGAAATTCTGGAGCGGAGGCCGTTGAGCGCCGTGCAGGGCTTTACGGAGGACCGGCTCGTCATGTGTATAAACGGGAGTTTTGATGAAAAGCGATAAAAACAACAAGCTGCCGCCCCGGCCCCAATTGTCCGGCGGCAGATCGAACAAATTGGCGCTGGTTTTTTTCCTTGTCATGCTGGGGCTTTTTACCGCCTTCTTTTTCAGGAGGGAGGCCCCCTCAATTCAGGAAATTTCCTATTCGGCCTTTACCAATTACCTTGACCGCAACGAGGTGACGGCGGTTAAAATCCTTGACGGCAACACTATCGAGGGGACCCTGCGCGGCATGTCCGGCGATCTGGTTCACTTTAAAACTTTAATTCCCTATCAGGATCCGGCCCTGCTGCCGAGCCTCCGCGAAAAGGGGATCAGCGTTTCCGGGGCGGTTTCCGGGGTCAGCCCCTGGCGCATATTTCTGGAATTCCTCCCCTGGATCATCGGCTTCGGCTTTATCTGGTTTATGATGCGGAACATGCAGGGTACGGGCAACAAGGCTTTCCAGTTCGGGAAGAGCCGGGCTAAACGCTACCAGGATGAGGGGAAAAAGATAAGCTTCGCCGATGTGGCGGGCCAGGAGGACGCCAAGTACGAGCTTCAGGAAGTGGTAGCCTTTCTCAAAAACCCCCAGAAATTTACCAAAATGGGCGCCCGTATTCCCAAGGGCGTGCTCCTTGTGGGCATGCCCGGAACCGGCAAGACCCTGATGGCCCGCGCCGTTGCCGGAGAGGCGGAGGTGGCCTACTTCCACATGTCGGGTTCCGATTTTGTCGAGATGTTTGTCGGCGTGGGCGCGAGCCGGGTCCGGGATCTTTTTGAACAGGGGAGGCGCAGCGCCCCGTGCATCATCTTTATCGACGAGCTTGACGCGGTCGGCCGTACCAG
>JAIRZS010000227.1 GCA_031267115.1 Treponema sp. | reverse complement strand
AATGGGGAAAAAGTGAAGATATTGTATGGAAAATCAAAGAAACCCATTGCAATGATAATCCCTTTGGAAGATACGAATACGCCCAGGAACATAGGTGTTTTGGACGGCATTGCGTCATATAAAGAAGAAGGCGATGGAAAAATTTCCCTTGAAGAGTTTCTTGGATTATGATATATCTATTAGATACCCATGCATTTATATGGGCAACATTAGACACAGTTAGATTGAGTAAAAAGGTAAGGGAAATTGTTTCAGATAGAAATAATGAAATATTTGTAAGTACTGTAACATTTTGGGAAATAGCATTAAAAGCAAGTATCAAAAAATTAACATTTGAAAAAATGGATATAAAAGATTTTCCAAAATATGCCGGAGAAATGGGATTTACAATTATAGAGATGAAAGAAAGAGAAACAATAACATTCCATGAATTTCCATTGAAAGAAAATCATAAGGATCCATTTGATAGGATGTTGATATGGCAAGCCATAACAAACGATATGGTATTGTTAAGCAAGGATACTTTAATAAAACAATACGAAGAAAATGGATTAAGAATAATATGGTAAAAAAGGCACACCGCGCATAACAAGCCTGTTTACGCGCCTCAGCCATGCTGCGCCCTTGGCGCGGAGACTTTGATGCGGGTAACGCAAAAGCGCCATGCGTCATTTTCGAAAAGAAATTTTGCTGCCTAGTCGAAAAACTGAAAAATAAAAAACTTCTTTAACTGCGAACCTTCGATTCGATTCAACTTCGCGGTAAAAACCTAGCTGCGGGGACACGCGGCATGGATGCCGCTGTTTCCATTACTATCCGCCAATGGCGGATAGATGGAGTTTGCCACAGGCAAACTCCGATTCCAAAATCCGGCAGGACGCCGGATTTTGGAACGCGCAAGGGATTGAAGCGGTATCCTTTTTTTGCCGCAGGCAAAAAAAGATACAAGCGGAAAGCCCGGTCCGTGGGCCGTCCTGCCCTGCGGGCAGGTTGGCGCGCGGATGCGCCCATAACACCCAAAACCTAAATGCTTAACAATTACACCTCCGCCGCGCCTGCATGGCCGCGCAAATCACGCGGCGCGGGGGTCAGCCCTTGCGTATGTAGAGCGGGATCGAGGTAAGCTCTTTTTCATCGATGTAGAGCACAAAGTTGACCAGCCCGATGTTTTTGAAGCGGAGGTTCGAAATCGTGAATACAAGGTGCGACACGGCGGTCGCGTTCCCCGCGCCTTTAACTTCGATATTGCCGCCTATGGCTTCCATGTTCATCTCGCCGTCCAGGTCGCGGGTTTCGATACGGAAACTGTGGTTGGAGAATTCCCACAGGTCGAAACGCAGGCGGATCACCACCGAAAGCTGGGGGTGGACGCAGGGGAAGTTCCGCGCGATGATGGTATCGAAAGTACCGACAATCGTGAGTTTTCCGCCGTTTTCCTGGGCGAAATCGCAAAAAGTAAAAACTTCAGTTTTCATACAACGCCGGCTCCCTTTCCTTTCTTCCTTTTTTACTTCTTTTACTTATTCGACTTTGCGGTAAATCTTCACGGTACAGTATAATCACCCTCCGAATTGCGGGCCAAGTTTAAGTTCCGGGGTCCAGACCCCTTCGCTAAAGACCTTTTCAAGAAATTGCGCCACCCGTTTTTTATACATTTCGGGATTCGCCGTGAAAGCCTCGCCGTGGGCCGCGCCGGGGACCGGGTAGTATTCCTTGCGCTCCGGGGGCAGGGGGCTGGCGTCAAAGAGAACCTTCGCCATGGCAAAGGGGACAAAGTTGTCTTCCTCGCCATGAATCACAAGCAGCGGAAGCCGGGACTTGCGGAGCTGGCCCACGCTGGAAACTTCCTCGAAACTGTAACCGGCTTTGCGGCGGCAGACACGGCTTGCGGCCTTAAGGAGGCTGCTGCCCGCAAAATGGAAACGCGCCTTCATCTGGTGGCGCAGCTCTTCCTCCATCGAAGTATAGCCGCAGTCGTCGATAACCGCCCCGAGTTCCGGTGGAAGCGGCGACTCCCCGGCGGCCATCATCACCGCAGCCCCGCCCATAGAAAGCCCGTGGAGCACTATCCGCGCGCCCGGCCTGCGTTCCCTTGCCCAGCCGGCCCAGCGGAGGTAATCCAGCCGCTCAAGCCAGCCGAAACCCGAATAGCGGCCTTCGGAAGAACCGTGGGAACGGGCGTGGGGCATAAGGACATTAAAGCCAAAATCCTCGTAATAGAACCGCCCAAAGGCGCTGAGCTGTTTCCCGTTCCCGGAATAACCCTGGGCCAGAATCACCGTACCGGCGCCCCCCTCCGGGGCGGCAACAAAATAGGCCCGCAGTTTCAGGCCGTCGTGGGACCAGATCTCCGCTATCTCCCGGTCCACCGTGTCTATCCAAGGAATCTTCGCCTCCGGGGCCGGACACGGGACAGGGGCGAAAGCGGGGGCGGGATGCGGGGCGGGAACGGAAGCCCCGGCGGCGGCCCGCATATCTTCGGCCAGAAAAATCCCCGCGTCCGGGTCTTTGCGTTTTAGAAGGTAATTAAAAGCGTATACAGGCAGCAGCGCTTTCCAGACAAAAACCAGCAGGAAAATAACCGCCGCAATAACCGCGAGGGCCAGTTTAAGCGTCATTGCTGTTCCTGCATTTCAAGGCCCGGTTCATAGGCGGCCACCTTGTTCCGGCCGGTCCTCTTGGCTTTGTACATAGCGTGATCGGCCCGGTCAATAACCATCCGGATAAAGTCCGTGTTTTCCCGGCCTTCCGCCTGCGCGGGTATTTCCGAATTGACCACCGGGGCAACGCCGAAGCTGGCGGTAATCCGGACCGGGCCGGATTCAATTTTTACCGGGCTGGTTTCCAGGCTTTTTCTGAGGCGGTCGGCAACCTTGACGCCGGTTTCAAGGTCCGCGTTTCCCAGGAAGAACACAAATTCTTCCCCGCCGTAACGGCCCAGAAAATCGTGCTTCCTCAGCCCCTCCGAAACAATCTTTACCACATGCTTCAGGACCTCGTCGCCGTTTACATGGCCGTAGCGGTCGTTGAAGCGCTTAAAGTGATCGATATCCATAATGGCGATACAGCTTAAAGTGTTTTGCTGGCTGACAAACTGCAGTTCGTGCGAGGCCCGCTCCATAAACGACCTGCGGTTTAGGATCCCGGTAAGGGGATCGTGGCTTGCCAAATGCCGGAACCGGAGCTCGCTTTGCTGAAGCGCCTCAACCGCGGAGGTACGCAGGCTCACCTCGTTTTGCAGATCCCGGGTCATTATCAAAAGGGTCTCTTCTTTTTTCCTCAGATCGCAAATCATGCCGTCCAGCCTCAAGGCCATACTGTCAAAGGCGGCGAAAATCTCGCCCGGGCAATCCCCCTGCCGGGAGAAATCCCCGTTTTCCGCCATCCGCATCCGGCGCGCCAGCTCCCCGAGCCGGGACCGCAGCGTGTTGAGACTCTCCGCCACACTCCCCCCCGCGGAAATTTCCGGCGGCAAATCGCCCCTGGAAAGAGAACGAAGGGCTTCCCGGACCGCCCCAAGCCTGCCGTGGGCCTCCCCCAATGCAGGTATTTCCGCAAGTTCGTCCGGAATTTCAGGCATCGCGTCATCCCGCAAAAGTTTCAGCACATGATCCAAAGCCCGGTATTCTCGTTCTTCCATTATCCTACCATTTTTGCATCCCGCATTCTTATAAAATCATAACATTTATGAAAGAATAAATGTAGAGGTTTGCGCTGCAGCCGGTAATTCTGTATTTAATCCGGAATTTGGGCGCATCCGCGCGCCTATGGCGCACGGACCGGGCTTTCCGCTTGTATCTTTTTTGCCTGCGGCAAAAAAGGATACCGCTTCAATCCCTTGCGCTGCTGTAAAACGGCATCCCTGCCGTTTTACAGCTATGAGTTTTTGCGGGGCAAAAACTCATAAATCTTCGCCGCCGGCATCCCTGCCGGCCCGCCCAAAAGGCCCCAAGCGCCAAATTTTTTGGATAAATTTTTATCTAGAAAAAAGGTGCTTGGCACCGGAATTTTACCGCTAGGTTTTTACCGCGAAGTCGAAAAAGTCAAAGAAGTAAGAAACAGTGGGCAGTGAGCACTAAATATGAGAATAGGGGTCAGACCCAGACCCCCTCGTTCAACCGGATATGGCAAAAAGTCTTGACAAGACTTTTTGCGGAGTGGGGGCTTTAGCCTCCCGACTGAATAATTACCTAATTGTTACTGTTATACGTTCATAACGCGGCAATTTCATCGGGGGAAAGGCCGGTTACCTTGGCTATTTTTTCGACGGGATCGCCGAGAACTTTCAACGCTTGGGCGATTTCTACGTCTCTTTCCCGGAGGGCGCCTTGCAGGCGGGAAAACTCATTCCGCCGGGCTTTGAGCCGGGCTTCGTAGAGCATCCGGTTCGTTTCGTCTTCGCTCATTACCTGGAACTTGCAGTACGCTTCTTCTATCATGGGATTGGCCTAATCTCCTATCCCAGCTTCCCTCAGCTTTCGCCTCAACGCCTCGTTTTCCCGGCTGATCG
>JAIRZS010000214.1 GCA_031267115.1 Treponema sp. | reverse complement strand
ATGGCAAGGGCGCAGCAGTCGGCCTTGGGGATCATCCCCTCCGTCACCACGCCCTCTGTTTTAAGCTGGTCCAGATCGGGCCGGGGGATCACCCTGACCAGCGATTCCGGGTCCTGCATATCCCGCAGTATGCCCCGGACATCGGTCATGAGCAGCAGTTTTTCCGCGCCCAGGGCCACGGCGATCCTCGCGGCGGCGGTATCGGCGTTTATGTTAAGGGACTTGCCCTCGTCTTCGCCCAGCCCAAGGGCCACCGGGGAAATGACCGGGATAACCGCAGAATCGAGCAGGGTGTCGAGAAGCGACGCCTCCACGTACTCGATTTCGCCGACCAGCCCCAGGTCTTCGCCGTCCGGCCTGAACCGCCGCGCCCTGAGAAGGCCGCCGTCGATGCCGCACAGCCCCATAGCCCTGCCGCCGCCCGCCTGAATCATCGCGGTAATCTCCTTGTTCACCCGGCCGCAAAGTACCATTTGTACTATTTCCATAGTTTCTTCGTCTGTATAGCGAAGCCCCCGCACAAAACGGCTTTCCCTTCCCAGCGCCCTGAGCATGACGTCTATCTCGGGGCCGCCCCCGTGTACCAGCGCCACCCGTATCCCCACAAGGGAAAGCAGTATCACATCGCGGATCACCGCCTCTTTCAAAACACTGTTAATCATAGCGTTGCCGCCGTATTTAACCACAATGGTTTTCCCCTGAAACCTCTGGATATAGGGCAGGGCCCTGGTTAGTATTTCTACCAGTTCCGTGTTGTTCGCCGTATCTTTCACTGTCTTCCTCGCTGGTTTTTTTGTAATTTGGGCGCATCCCCGCCTTCGGCGGGGACCGGGCTATACGCTCCAACAAAAACGCCTGCGCGTTTTTGTTCCGCTTCTATCCCTTGCGCGTTCCGTATTTCATAACACAAATTGCATTAACTCCGATAGTCTCCGTTTATTCTTACATATTCGCAGGTTAAATCGCAGCCCCACACGGACGCCGCGCCCTGCCCCCCGCCTTCGATATCGACCAGTATTTCTACTTCCTCCTGGGAAAGTATACGGGCGGCGTCCTCTTCGGAGAAGGCCGCCGGCCCGCCTTTTTCGCAGACCAGGACGGTCCCGGCGGAACTCGCGAAACGCACCGATACCGCGCCCGGATCGAACAGCACGCTGGCATAGCCCAGGGCGCAGAGCACCCGGCCCCAGTTGGCGTCCGCGCCGAAACAGGCGGCCTTAACCAGGCTTGAGGAAGCCACGGACTTCGCGAGGACCTCCGCGTCATCCTCACGGGCGGCCCCGCGCACCGTTACCGTCATAAGCCGGGAAGCGCCCTCCCCGTCGCGGGCCATGGCGCGGGCAAGGCCGACACAGAGCGATTCCAGCGCCGAGGCGAACGCCTCGTACCCTTCGCCGCCCGTTTCTACCGGGGGGTTGCGCGCCTCGCCGTTGGCAAGCGCCAGCAGGGTGTCGTTGGTCGAACAGTCGCCGTCAACAGTAACCCTGTTGAACGAGCGCCGCGCCGCCCGGCGCAGGGCCTGATCCAGCATATCCCTGCTTATGTCCGCGTCGGTGGTAATAAAGCCCAGAAAGGTCGCCATATTCGGGTGAATCATCCCCGAGCCTTTGACCATGCCGCCGATACGGACCGTGACGCCGCCTATTTCGGTCTCCACCGCGCCGCCCTTCTTCCGGGTGTCGGTGGTCATGATCGCCTCCAGCGCCGCGTCATGCCCTTCCGCGCTGTGTTCCAGGGCGGCGACGAGGCCGCCGATCCCCTGCTCTACCACGTCTATGGGCAGCGGCACGCCGATGACGCCGGTGGAAGCCACCGCCACCTGTCCGGCGGACACCGGGCCGCCTGAAACAGAGAGCCTTTCCGCCGCGAGGGAGGCCATGCGGCGCGCCGCCTGAAGCCCGGCCTCCCCGGTACAGGCGTTGGCGTTCCCGGAATTGGCGATAACGGCGCACAGCGTTCCCGCCGCCGCGTGTTCCCTGCTGACAATGACGCTGGCCGCCTGTACCCGGTTCGTGGTAAAAACCCCGGCGGCGGCGCAGGGCTTGTCCGATACGATGAGCGCCAGATCCCGTTTTTGCGAAGACGCCTTGATCCCGCAGCGGACGCCGGCGGCCCTAAAACCCCTGGGCGCGCATACGCCGCCCGAAATTTCCTTCATCAGCCTTCTCCATACAAAACAACAATTTTTCCGGGGGGTAGGCCGGGACCCTGGCCCGGCCGCAGGGGGGCCGGAAAACGGCCCGAAACCTTGCCGCCCGCCTTTTGGTAACAGGCCCCCCTTATATTACTAAAACAACGCCGGGACAGCTTCCAGCCCCGCGTTTTCTTTAAAGCCCAACACTATGTTCATATTCTGTACAGCCTGTCCGGCGGCGCCTTTAACCATGTTGTCAATGGCGGACACGGCTATCAGCATTGCGCCGGACTGGTCGAGGTGCAGGGAAATGTCGCAAAAGTTCGACTGGCGGACCCTGCCCGACGCGGCGGCGGCTCCCGCGGGGAGTACGCGCACAAAAGGCTCGTCACGGTAGTAATCCGCGTAAATTTCCCGGATCTTCCGCGCCCTGGCCTCGATCTCCGCTGTGGCCGGGCGGACCGCGCCGGAACTTTCGCTTTTCCAGGGAGCGGAGAGGGGGATGTACATGGTACTGAGAATGCCCCGGTTCATGGGCGCCAGGTGGGGCGTAAAAACAAGGGGTACCGGACGCCCGGCAACCGCCGCCAGATTCCGGGCGATCTCCGGGGTGTGGCGGTGCGCGCCTACCTTGTAGGGCCCCAGCGAGTCGGCGCATTCCGGGTAATGGAAGGCGCGGACAGGCTCCCGGCCGCCGCCCGTAACGCCGGACGCGGCGTCCGCGATAATCACACCGTCCCCGGCAATGCCGCAGGCCAGCGCCGGGAAAGCCGCGATCGACGCCGCGGTGGGATAGCAGCCGGGGTTCCCGATGATCACCGGCCCTTTCGCGGCAAGCTCCCTGATCCGCGCCCGGTTAAGTTCGGGAAGGCCGTAAACGGAACGGCGGCGCAGTTCGGGGTATTTGTGGGATTTGTCGTACCACGCGCTAAAAGTTGCCTGGTCGTCATCGAAACGGAAATCCGCCGAAAGGTCGATAAAAGAGACGCCTTTTTCCACGCAGGCGCGGGCATAATCTTCCCCTACGCCGTGCGGCAGGGCGGCAAAGACAATATCGCTTTTGGCGATAACATCTTCGGCCTTCTCAAGCGGGGCGCTGATCTTTCCCTGGAAATTGAGGTAGAGGTTCTCTATACGATCGCCCTCGAAACTCACCGAAGAAAGGGCAAGCCCGTCAAGCTCCGGATGGCCGGCCAAAAGCCGGACCAGTTCCGCGCCCGCGTAACCGGCCGCCCCGATAATACCCGCGATCAC
>JAIRZS010000077.1 GCA_031267115.1 Treponema sp. | reverse complement strand
CTTTAAGGCGTTTGCGCAGATGTTTTACGGCGTAGTGTTTGCGCGAAAGAACGGTATTGACCGGGGTGTTTGTCTTTTCGGCGATTTCTTTTACCGGTATGCCGCACAATTCCGTTTGTTCAAAAACGCTGCGCTGTTCTTCCGGCAATTCTGCGGCGGCGGATTTTATTTCTTCCCATACCAGTTTGCGCAGGAATTCGCTTTCCGGCGTTACTTCGGTATCAAACAGAATGTCGGCAAAATCGGCAAGGTAGGTTTCATCGTCTTCATCGCCGGAGCGCCGGGGAAAGGGGGCGTCTTTCTTCTTTTTGGAAAAATTTATGATGCGGTTTTTTACGGCCCGGAACAGCCACGCGCCTGTTTGTTCAACGGGCGCGGCCAGACTGTCCATACGCGACAGCTGGCAGAATACGTCCTGAACGATGTCCTCCGCTTCGTCCGGGGCATATAAATGTTTGCGGGCAAAGTTAAGGAGTTTGTCTTTGTATTCGACAAAGGCCTGGGCGGCCCTGCGCTTTTGTTCCTTTTCCGGCATTTTCTTTCTGTGTTTGTTGCCGTCTGCTGTTCTATCCGCTATTCTACCGGAAGAGATGATGATGGTACTTCAAAAAGTCGTTCCGTTCTTCCTCGCTCATGCTGAGCCATTTTTCGCGGAACGGGTTATGGCAGCGCGGGTCATCGCCGAACAGGAACTTCCCGTATCCGCGCAGGCCATGTCCAAAGCCTCCGGTAAGTCCGATGCCACAAAAAAGGATGCGGGCCAGCACAAACAGGCCGGCTGCCTGCGCGTAACTGATTCCGGGCAGGCCAAAGACAGCCGGTAACAGCCAGTTCCACAGGAACATAACGGCAAGGCCGGATACAGCGCTTATAAGGGCAAATACGCCTGCGCCGGTTAAAACCCGTAAAATCCATTTGGAAAAGTTTTTCATGGTTTATCCCCTTCTCTTGTAACTATTCAGCCGGGGGCTAAAGCCCCCGCTCCGCAAGGCTAAACTTGACTCACGGAATTTTCAACCGCAAAGTCAAATCGAACCAAAGGTTCGAAGTCGAATAAGTTCAAATAGCAAATAACAGTTAGCTTACTGTTCCCTGTTTCTTTTTACTTCTTCGACTTTGCGGTAAATCCTGCGGTAATTCTTCACGGTACAGTATAATCATTCCCCGAATTGCGGGTCAAATTTAGTGCTCTGCGGCGGGGTTCTTCATTCCTGCACCAGGGCTTTTATCCTGCCTATGGTTTCCGGGGACAGGTGGTGTTCCAACAGGCAGGCGTCTTTTTCCGCGTTCGCGGCGCTTACCCCTATAACTCTCCGGAAAAATGCCAGCAGCAGGGTATACCGCCCCCGGATTTCCGCAGCTTCTTTATGCCCGGCCTTTGTCAGCCTTACGGCCCGGTAGCGCCTATGTTCCACAAGCCCCCGCCCTTCCAGAACTTTCAGGGCCGTGAATGCCGACGGTTTGGAAACGCTCAGCCGGGACGCAATGTCCGTCAGCCGGACTTCGCCGTTGTTTTCAGAGGCAAGGATACTTGCTGTCTTTAGATAATCTTCCAGGGCCTGGGTCATGGCTCGGTATTCCTTATGTAACTATTCAGCCTGGGGCTAAAGCCCCGCTCGGCAAGGCTAAACTTGGCCCGTAGAATTTTTAACCGCAAAGAAAAACTCCGGAATTTCTAACCGCAAAGTCAAATCGAACCAAAGGTTCGAAGTCGAATAAGTTCAATTAGCAATGAATAATTAGCCATGTAACCGCGCTTCGCTATCCTGCCACTGCTCATTATTCATTATTCATTGACTTTGCGGTAAAAACCTTTAAATAAAGCCGTGCATTCGTTCGCAGCCGTGCCCATAAATGCCGGACCGGCGGCCCGGGTGTCCAAAACCGCCCATGTAGCGGCAAAAGCCCGGCAGCCGTACAAAATCCATGAAATCGCCGTCAAACGGAAAGTCATAGCCGCCGTCACCGGTTTCCTTTGTTTCCGATTTTAACGCCCCGGCAACACGCTCAAGGTAAGACCGCATGTTTTTTTGCTCCTCTTCGGAAAGGCAGGAAAAAATTTTGTCCGCTATTTCCTTCCGGCTTTCCTTGCTTGTTTCTTCGGCAGCTTTCCGGTACTGCCCCCGCAGGTAACGATGCGCCGCTATTTGCAGCGAGCGGAACTGTTCCGCCAGTGTCTTTTCCTGTGTATCCATTTGTTTCTCCCCGGGCGTTTTGTATTCCGCTTTGCGGTTCTATTCGCCCTTACCTATGTAGACAAACAAGAGGGCAAAATATTTTATGTTTTACGAAAAAAAGAGCGGAAACCCTCTTGAGCGCAAGGGATAGGAGGAGCGCGTAAGACCCGGAGGGTCTGGAGCGTTCTTTGCGCCGCCGGGCGCAAAGAATGAAGCGAAGCGGAACTCCGGATAGCCCGGTTTCCGGCGCTTCGCGCCGGAAATGCGCCCAAACTGTAAAAAAAACCGTGATTATTCAGTTGGGGAAACAGGAGGGACGTCCAGGGGGCTTTGGATTTTGAGGAGATTTTTGCGGGCTACATGGGTATAGCGCTCGGTGGTTCTGAGGGAAGCGTGGCCCAAAAGGTTCTGGATGTACCTGGCGTCAATGCCGTTTTCGAGCAGATGGGTCGCGAAAGTATGGCGGAGGCCGTGGATGGAAATAGGCTTGTTGATCGACGCGTTCCGCAGGGCCTTCTCAAACACGCATTGGGCAGAGCGGATCGAAAGATGGGCCTTGCGATCCTGGCCGGGGAAAAGCCAGCCCTCGCCCTCATCACCCCCGCCAATAGAATACAGATTGCAGTATTCTTTTATAAACCGGGACGCGCGGTCCGAAAGCAGGGTATACCTGTCCTTCCGGCCTTTTGCGGCGCGGACAAAGATCGTTTTTCGCGAAAAGTCGATATTCTCTTTTTTGAGCGCTACAACCTCGCTGACCCGGAGGCCGGAGGAATAGGCCAACATCAGCAGCAGGCGGTGTTTCGGGTTCTTTTCCGTGTCCAGCATCAAACTTACTTCCTGCCTTGAAAGCACGCAGGGAAGGCGCTTGTCATGCCGGGGCCGGTACAGATCTTTGGCAACGGGCTTTTTCAATATCCCGGTATAAAAAAACTTAAGAGAGCTGATTGCCAAATTCATCGAGGATGTCGAAAGATCCAGGCTTTTGTCCAGATAAGCCAGATACTTTTTAATATCCTCCTCATCTACCGCGTCGGGGGTTTTGCGGATAAAGCTGCAAAACGCCCTGTTGTAGTGGACGTAGGACAGCACGGTCCGGGGGCTGTATTTTCTGGCGCGTAATTCGGTTTCGAGCTTTTCAAGCCAGTGCCCGGCAAATATTTCCGGCTGCGGTTTTGCCCGGGACAGGCAGGCCGCGTCGCCCCGGTCGGAGGCCGCGAAACCGCGGACCGAAACGCCGTCCGCGCCGGCTTTCGCAACAGGGGGGCGGGAAGAAAAAACCGGCGGGCTCGCTTCCCCGCCGGAAAAACTGCCGGGCCGGCCCGCCCCCTGCCAGGGCCTCTCGAAAAAGCCGTTGACAAGGACCGGCTCTTCGGGCCTTCTGTTGACCGCGACCCAGGGCGTGCCGGAGAGGAGCCGCTTAACCGCGGTTTCCGCAGAAGCGGCGTTCTCCAGGACAAATTGCTGCCGGCGCTGATCCCAGTAACCCAGCCCGCTTTCCGCAAAACGCTGAAACAGGCGCGCGCCGCAGGAACCGGAAAAAGGCACATTGATTTCCCTGTCATGGTAAAACAGGTAGACAACATCCATAGATGCCTCCCGCGCAATTCATAGTAGCGGGCTTGTTCAAAACCCGGTTGGTTTTGTACCGGTTATAATTCGTTCCGGGATGTAATTACCTTTGTAATAAGGCCGTATTTCTGCGCCTCTTCCGCGTTCATCCAGTAGTCGCGGTCGGTGTCTTTTTCCACCTGTTCGAAGCTTTGGCCGGTTTCGCCCGCAATAAGGCGGTTGATCTTTTCCCGGAGTTTTTCCAGTTCCCGGGCGTGTATTTCAATATCCGTAGCCACGCCCCGTATTCCCGAAAGAGGCTGGTGAATAAGGTAGTGGCTGTTGGGCAGACCCGCGCGCCGTTCTTTCGGGCTGGCGAGAAGTATAATGGCCGCGGCGCTCGCCACAAGCCCCATGCCCACAGTCCATACAGGCGGTTTTACAAAGCGGATCATGTCGAAGATAGCGTAACCCGCATCGGCGTCCCCTCCCGGAGAATCGATAAATACCCGGATAGGATCGCCGCCCATGTCTTCCAGGAGCAGAAGCTGCCGGATCGTGCGTTCGGCGAGGTCCTTCTTTATTTCCCCGGAAAGCAGTATAGTCCGGGTCTTGAGCATTTTCGCCAGAAGGGGGTCCGGCCCGGCGGTTTTGGAATCCCCGTCCTCATCTTCGTCTTCATCATCGTTCCGTATATCCTCAAACCGCTTTTTGGTCCACTCGTTCACCAGCATCCTCCGTTCCTTCGATAATCACAGGGCGGGCCTTTTGGAACAGCCCCAACTACAATAATACGGATGTTTGGGCGAAAGGGCAACCGCGTACAGCGGAATTTAACAGCCTGGCCCGGAATACGGGCGCATCCGGCTGCGCCGGACCGGGCTATCCGGGGCTCCGGCCCCGCCTCCGGCGGGTCTAAACCCCTCCAATCCCTTGCGCTGCTGTAAAACAGCATCCCTGCCGTTTTACAGCTTTGAGTTTTTGCGGGGCAAAAACTCATGAATCTCCGCAGCCGGCATCCCTGCCGGCCTGCCTGCGGCAAACTCCATCTATCCACCAATAGCGGATAGCAATGGAAACAGCGGCATCCATGCCGCAGATTCCGCGGCTAATTTTTTACCACGAAGTCAAATCGAACCAAAGGTTCGAAGTCGAATAAGTTTAATAAGTGAGGCTGTTCCAAAACTATCGGCAGCAAGGTAAGAAAGAAGGGGGAAGCCGGGGACTTGCTCCGCAACTCCGGCCGCTGTCAGCAAGTTAAGAAATTTTGCCCCCCGGGCTTCTGCCCGGGATTGCCCGAATTCCGGCGCCTTTGCCAGCGGACAGAGGTTTCCCGCCGGACGCTGCGGGCTGAGGCGTATAGGGCCGCTGGCGCGGAAGACGGGGCCGTACAGCGGCGGCTAGCCGGGAGGAGGCGCGGCAGGGCGGGGGGGAAAGGGCGGGAAACAAGGGGAAAAAACTGAAAAACAGGGAGGGCCCGCGATTCCTTCATACAAGGGTCTGACCCCGTTCCCCGCCTCCTCCGGCGGCTCCCCCTCCAGTATCTCCAACCAATACCGGTCCCCCCAGATATGCCCCGCCCTCCCGTCCATCCCGTTAAACCGCTGCGCGAATACCTGCTTCAGCCATTTCATAATCTCGGGAAGCCGGAACCCGTCCACCGGCATAATGTAAAATGTAAGACAATCATTCTCAAGCCGCAGGGCGCGGACCTCGAACGCGTACCGCCCCTGAGCCTGATGGAACACGCGGGCGAAAAGCGCCAGGGCGTCGGGCCGCCAGAACAACGGCTCACGGTTGTTGATGCGGGTACGTATCCCGTACCAGACGCCCTAGCCAAGCAAACGCAAGTTTCTCATACAAATATATATGGGATTGAGCGGCTGTTTTGCTTCAACCGGAGGCGAAAAACCCGCGAAATCCGTACGGGTTTTTACAATTGTTTAACTTGCTGGCAGGGGGAAGCTGCGGGCTTGCAGGCAAGTCCGGCCCTTCAGTCCGGGCCAAGGTCCCGGCCTGCCCCCTCTGCGGGCGGCTCCGCCCCGCAACGCTCTGCCAAGGGGCCGCTTGCGACTCCGGGGGACTTGTCCCTCGGAGTTTTGGAACAGGCTCTTCAGTCTATCACTTGCCAATGAATGCCAAGTGGGGGAAGCTCGAAAAAAATGTAGTTTTTTTCGAGCGGAGGGGGTCCAAACCCCCTCGTTCAACCGG
>JAIRZS010000038.1 GCA_031267115.1 Treponema sp. | reverse complement strand
CCTGTGTTTGCCTAACCGGCCTGCTAGTAGTAATACCATTTTTCCCGGAGCGGGCCGCGGGGGGCGGTCAGTTTGCAGACCAGCAGATCCATCAGCACGGATTCGGAGGCGGTCCCGGTCGAGCGTATGCGGAAGCCGTATTCAGCGGCCAGGGCCAGGCAGCGGCCGGCGTCCAGGCCCCGTTCCAGGGCGGCGGCGTAGTCTTTCCTGGCCTTGGAAGACGCGAGGCCTATTTTCTTGAATTCAAATTCGTCGCTTATGCCGGCTTCCTTAAGCCGGCGGTAGTCCCGCAGCTTCCGGAAACAGCTTGCAAGGCCGGCGATGATCATGTGGCTGGATTCTTTGGCGGCCAGAAGGGTATGCAGTATTTCTATGCCGCGGGTAAGATCGCCGGAGGCTATCCTGGCAAAAAGCGTGAAAACCGACTCTTCCCGGGTATGGGAAAGCCACTTTTCCACATCGGTACCGTCAACGGGCCTGTCTTTTCCCAGGAAAAGCATAAGGTGGGAACACTCACGGCGCAGCGCGTCGGTGTTGTTTTCCACCAGTTCTAGTACGGCGTCGATTCCCCCGGCGGTAATGCGGAAGTCCTCCCGCCTGAAGTAATTCTCCACCCAGTCGGCCTTGCGGTTCTCGAAGAGTTCCCAGAATATGCGCTTGTCTTTCGGATCCGCCGCTTTTTCCAGGCGGCTGTCGAGTTTGATTTCTTCGGAGACGAGCACCAGGACCGTGTCGTCCTGGGGGGCTTCCATATAAGAGACCAGCAGATCCACCTCTTCCCTTTTCCGGGCGGATTCGGAGCTTTTAAGGATTTCCGCGTTTTTAACAAGGACAAACCGGGCGTCGGAAAACAGGGAGCCGTTTCTCAGGACTGCTACCATATCGGTAACCGGCGTTTCCCCGGCGTAGAAGGACAGGGTCTCGACCGCCGCCTCGCCCGCTTTCCCGCCAAGCCGGCGCTTTAGTTCGGCGATGGCGTCCTGCTTTTCGCCGATTTCAGGTCCCAGGTAAAGATAGGAATGGCCTTTTGCCATATTCAATACGAACGGATGATCTTCGCTAACCGGCCCAAAAGACGCACATCCTGGCTGTATATGGGCTTGTAGTTGTCGTTTTCGGGCTGGAGCCTGATGCGGGTTTTTTCCCTGTAGTAGCGCTTTAGGGTTGTGGCATCGTTTACCATAGCCACCACAATTTCACCGTTTTCCGCGGTCTCCAGCTGTTCAATAATCGCCAAGTCGCCGTCCAGAATCCCGGCGCCTTCCATGGAATCCCCTTTCACGTTAAGCGCGAAATACCGGCTCCCCTTCCTGAGCATGGAACGGTTTACCGGGATGGAGCCGTCCCAATTTTCCTCGGCCAGGATAGGAACGCCCGCGGCGACAGGCCCCAGGATCGGAATCTCAATACTGCTCCCTTCATCTTCCCCGTCGCGCCTTATGACTTCCAGAGTCCGGGAACGTTTGTCGTTTTTGACATAAGCTTTCTTTTTCAGGGCTGTTACATGATCATGGGCGCCTTTGATCGAAATTTTAAAATTGTCCGCGATTTCGCGGATTGTGGGCGGGTAAGTATGGGACTTAATATACTTTGAGATAAATGTCAAAATTTCCCGCTGCCTGTCGGTCAGCTCTTTCATCGTTCTGTCCTTATGCCGTATTTCCGCAATTTTGCGTGAAGATTACTGGGATATATTCCGATAGCCTCGGCTGTCCGGGATATTACCCCGTCATTCCGGGCGAGATGGAATTCCAGATACTGTTTTTCGAACAACTCTTTCGCATCGGTATAGCAAAAATCCAGTATACCCTGAAACGCCGGGGTTTGCACATCCCCCGAGGTTTCGGATTTTCCATTTTTTTGCGAAAATTCGGATTTTTTTTGGATGAAGTTTTTCTGAATCAGCGCCTTTAGGGAATCCGCGCCCAGCCGGCTTTCCGAATGCATCACCGTAATACGCTCGGCAAGGTTCCGCAGTTCCCGCACGTTTCCCGGCCAGTCGTAGAGCGAAAGAAAGGGGATCGCGTCGTCTTCAAGCTCGATATTCCCCGCGCCCATTTCCCGCAGAAAATGGAGGAGCAAAATGGGGATGTCGTCGGGCCTTTCCCGCAGGGAAGGGACGCGGATGGGGATTACGTTAAGGCGGAAAAAAAGATCCTGCCGGAATTTCCCCTTTTCGCATTCCTCAGCCAGGTCCTTGTTGGTAGCCGCTATGATCCGCACATTTATGCTGATGGTTGTTTCCCCGCCGACCCGTTCCATTTTCTGTTCCTGGATAACCCGCAGCACCTTGGCCTGGGCCGAAAACGACATATCGCCAATCTCGTCCAGGAACAGGGTCCCCCCGCCGGCTATTTCGAAACGGCCCCGCCGGCTTGAGTACGCGTCGGTAAAGGCCCCCTTTTCGTGGCCGAAAAGCTCGCTCTCGATAAGGCTTTCCGGGATGGCGGCGCAGTTTACCGCGACAAAAGGCCTGGAAGCCCGCTCCGAAAGCCGGTGTACCGCCCGGGCCACAAGCTCTTTGCCGGTGCCGTTCTCCCCGGTGATAAGTATCCTCGCGTCGCTCTCCGCGGCCTGCCGGATCAGTTTTTTGACGCGCTGCATGGCCTCGCTGATTCCGATGATCTCCTGATCCTGTGTTTTGGCGTTTTTGAGGAGCCTGGTGTTTTCTACGCGGAGTTCCTGTATGGTAAGGGCGTTGCGGCATACCGTAAGTATCCGGTCCAGGGAAAGGGGCTTTTCCAGAAAATCAAAGGCCCCCAGTTTGACCGCCTTTACCGCCATATCGACATTGGCGTGCCCGGAAATGACGACAATCTCAACATCAGGCCACTCCCGGCGTATCTCTTCCAGCGCCTCCATACCCCCCATTTTGGGGAGGAGTACGTCCAGAAAGACAATGTTGACCGCCTCTTTCTGGAGAATTTCAAGCCCCACCAGCGCGTCTTCCGCCGTAAAGGCCTGGTACCCCTCGTCTTCCATAATGGAAGCCAGGGTACGCCTGATCCCCTGTTCGTCGTCAATAATCAATATTCCGGCAGCCGCCCCGCCCGTTTCATCCATCATCTTTATTTTGGACCTCTTGCGGAATTTCGTCCAGAGGGAAATCGATGAAAAAAGTGGCGCCGGCCCCGCCCGCGGAGTTGAACCAGATACTGCCCCCGTGGTCGTTGACGATCCGCTCCACAATGGGAAGCCCCAGGCCCGTTCCGGATTCCTTTGTAGTAAAATACGGGGTAAAAACCTTCTCCCGGTTTTCCGCCGGAATGCCCTTCCCGCTGTCCTGGATACTGAGCCTGCAAAAACGGCTTTCCCGCTTCTTTACCGAATCGCTCCGTATTTCGACGATACCCCGCTGTTCCATGGAATCAACCGCGTTTATGACAAGGTTGCTGAGTACCTGGTTGATGTGCCTGGAGTCCATTTTTATCTGAACGCCGGGGTCTATGTGCGAAGTATCGAAGCGTACATTGGGATAGGAATTCCGGTACGGGGCAAGGCATTCCTCTATGGCGGGTTTAAGCACCGTCCATGTTTGCGAAGGCTCTATGGGCCGGGACAGGGTGCGGAATTCGGTGAGCAGGGCGGAAAGCCCCTCGACTTCCTGGACAATGCCCATCATGGAATTTTCCAGGATTTCCCCGACACGGCCCGGATCGTTCCGCCAGCGCCTGAGCACCCGCTCCGCGGAAAGCCGGATCGGGGTAAGGGGGTTTTTTATCTCATGGGCGAACTGCTGGGCCACGCTCTGCCAGAGAGAGACTTTCTCCGTTTTCATCAGGGCGTCCTGGGATCTTTGCAGATCCTGGACCATGGTGTTAAAAGAGCTGATCAGGGTTGCCAGTTCGTCGCCGGGCCGGGCCAGTATCTGTATGGAAAAATCCCCCGCCGCCACCCGCCTGGTCGCCTCGGTAAGCTCCACCAGGGGCTGGGCAACGCGCCGGGTAAAAGAGATGGCGATAATTATCGTCATAAGCAGGGTAGGGAAGAAAAACATCCCGTAGTAGAAGATCAAAAGCGGCCACAGGTTGGCCGTAATGCCGCCGATCGCGTCAAAGCGGGATTTTTTTGCATTGATCGAGGCAATGGTATCGTCAAAGCCCTCGCCCAGCTTATAGCTTACTACCCGGATAAAATCTTCAAAGTATTCGCCCTCCTCCCGGTTAGGCATAAGCACGTATCTGATAATGTCCGGGTCGCGGCTGATTTCCCGGGGCGCGAAACCGCTTTGAAAACCCGGCGGCTCAAGGAGTTCCAGGTCCGTGTCCCCCGCGAAAGTCGCGTTCTGCCACTTTCCGGACGGGAGCAGCCAGAAATCCTGGACCGCGGCAAATTCCTCCGCAATTCCCGCCAGGCCCGCTTCGTCAATATGGCGGTGGATGCCGGACAAAAGCTCCTCCCGCCAGTCCGTCCCGTCCGGCACGTTTTCCGCGGCCCGCATCAGGGCGTCAATACTATCGTAGAAATTTTCCACCAGGGCCTCGCAGCGGTCCGACTGCAGATCGTAGTTGTTAAGGGCAAGCTGCTGTATATCGTCCAGAATCTCTTCCGGGTGAATCGAACGCCAGAAGCGGACCATCTCGTAGGATGCCTGGGTAGTGATCACCGTTACCGGCACAGCCGCGAAAACCACCACCACAATAAAGTAGGCCAGAAGCCGTATCTGGAATTTGCTCCCGATCCTGCGGGCAATCAGATCCCGGATCAGATTCTCCACCGAAACAGCAAAGAAGGCGAACAGAATCAGTGGCACGGTCAGAAAAACAAGAAAGGGCAGAATTCCCGGCGTGCTGCCCCCTTCCAGGGTTTCGACAAAGTAGATGCGGGAAAAAAGAACGGTCAGGATACAGAGGAGCAGGTAGATTATTACCAAGCCCCGGACATTGATAAAAAAATTCTTCTGATGAATCCTTACGGTTTTCATCGATCTTTTTTACGCTCTCCTTTATATCCTTGCGGGGGGCCCTCGCCTTGCAGGGCCGCGTTCCGCAAGGGCCGCCGATCCTCAATCCCTCTTCAATCTTCTTCAATCTTCCTCAAAGCCGGATTCGAACAGTTTTACCAGAGCTTCCATAGCTTTTTCCTCGTCCTTGCCTTCGGTAATCAGTTTTAACTCCGTGCCGTAGGACGCCCCCATAGTAAGCACCCCCATAATAGATTTGCCGTTGATCCGGTCGCCGTCTTTTTCGATATAAACCGAACAGTCAAAATCCTTTACCGTCTGCACCAAAAGCGCGGAAGGCCTGGCGTGAATCCCCGCCCGGTTTTTTATGACAGCCATTTTTTCTATCATATTTAACTTTATCCCTGTCCAAATTCGCCCGGACACCTCAATAATAGGGCGTTTCTCTTATCTTCTTCTAAATAATATCATTCTGCCCAAAGTACACCGAGCGGGCCGTATCGCTTTCAATCCACTTCAGAATATTCTGGTTAAATTCCCTGGCCGAATTATAGCCCATTTTCTTAAGCCTTTCGTTCATGGCCGCCACTTCGATAATAATAGGGATATTCCGGCCCGGCTTTACCGGAATATCCAGCCGGGGGATGCTTACCCCCAGAATTTCCATCACCTGGTCGTCGGTCCCCAGCCGGTCGTAGTTCTTTTTGGAATCCCATTCCTCAAGCGTCACCACAAGCTGTATCTGCTTCCGGTCCCGGATCGCGCCCACGCCAAAAAGATGCGTAACATTGATAATCCCCAGCCCCCGGATCTCCATGTGGTGCCCGATAATCTTGTTCGCCCCGGCGCCCAGCAGAATATTCCCCGACACATTGTGGATCTCCACCACATCGTCCGCCACAAGCCGGTGGCCCCGCTCGATAAGCTCCAGCGCCGCCTCGCTCTTCCCCACCCCCGAATCCCCCAGGATCAGGATGCCCAGGCCGAACACTTCCACCAGGACCCCGTGGATACTCTTTTTGGGCGCGAAAATATCCAGCAGAATACGCAGGAGCCGGGAAGACAAAGCGGAAGTCCCCAGCTCGGTCTGGAGCACAGGGCACTGGACCTCTTCCGCCAGGGCGGAAAATTCCCGGTCCGGGCCCAGATTGTGGGTAAAGATGCAGCAGGGGATAGGGTACTCGAACATCTTCCGGATATTGTTCATTTTCCCCTCTTTAGCCAGCATAGCAAGACAGGCAACCTCGCCCCGGCCGAAAACCTGCACCCGCTCGGACCCGAACGACTCGTAGAAACCCATCAAAGCCAGCCCCGGACGGTTCAGATCCGGTATACTGATCACCTTGTTAAGCCCCTTCCGCCCGCCGATACAGCGCAAATTGAGGGAATTGTGTTCTTTGAGATCAATATCAACAAGGTCCAGCACCGTAAACTGCTTTTCGGCCATGCTTTTATCATAATCCGAAGCAGGCTAAGCTTGCAATGAGTCGGCAGCCCTATGAATACGGGCGCATTTCCGGCGCCCCGCGCCGGAAACCGGGCTTTCCGCTTGTATCTTTTGCCGCCTCCGGCGTCAAAAGGATCTCCAATCCCTTGCGCGTGCCGTCATTGCGCTGCGGCGTATTTCAACGTTGCGCCCTGCCTTCCATGCCTTTGATCGCCGAAATTAAGTTGGCAAGTCCTTCGTCTTCATCGCCGTGGTTTTCGACCGTTATATCGGCAATATCGGCGTATTGCAGATCCATGTGGCTTTTTACATTCAGGGTATTCAAGTTGACCGGTTCCTCGTCATTGATCTTCATGAAATAACGGCTTTTGCCGGACGCCGACAGTATTTCCGGATCACGGTCAATAAAGAGTATATGCCCCAAAAGTTTGAGAAGGAGGATATTGTAATCGAAGGATAATACACTTCCGCCGGTTGCTATCACGGACCGTTCCGCAGTGTCCGACAATTTCCCAAGCAACTGCGTCTCTTTGGCGCTGTAGCCGTTCAAAAGCGTTAAGAACGATACGGAACCGCCCAGGGCTTCCACGATGAGCTTATCGGTATCATAGAAATCAAGACCCAATTCCTCCGCCGCCCTCTGCCCGAGGGTGGATTTTCCACAGCCCGGCAGACCGATCAGAACATAATTATTTCCCCGTTTTGGGTACTCCGCATCGGACATTACCATCCTCCATTTAACGACTTCTTCTTATTCATTATGCGCCGATCGTCCGAAAAACACAAACACAGGGGCTGCGGCATGGATGCCGCTGTTTCCGCTGTTCCCCGCTATTCAACTTCTTTCCCTTCTTCGACTTTTTCGACTTTGCGGTAAAATCTCCGTATAATGCCCGGTACCGGGGAACGCCGGGGTACCATGCGCCGTTTAAGGGGCGCGTTGACCGGGAAAGACGGCGGGAGTATACTCAAATATGAGGAGTCCCCATGAACGCCGTGTACCTGGACGATGCCGACGACCCTGTCGATATCTGCTATGACAATGTTTTCAAGGCCGTCTTTACCCGGAACACCCCCGAATCCCGCACCGCTCTTTCCCGGCTCGTCTCCGCCATCACCGGCCGCCCCCTGGCGGTCCTCTCTATAACCGCCAACGAACCCCCGGTAGACAGCCTCAGGGACCGCCAGATCCGCTTCGACATATCCTGCAAAGCCGGGGACGGCGAGCTAGTCAACATCGAAATGTCCTTGAACCCCGATGCCTTCGAGCTGGTCCGGCTGGAGTTTCTGGCGGGGAAGCTGTTCACCGGCCAGGACATCCGGGGAGGCGAGAAGACCTACGACGACCTGAAGGCGGCCTACCAGATAGCGATTTTGGCGAAGGGGCGTTTTGTGGAGGACGGGTGCCTGCTCCACAGCTTTGAGTACTACGACCCGGAGCGTGGCGTATCGCTGGGGGGCCGGAGCCGGATCATGACGGTGGAGCTGGCGAAGGCGGAAAGCTCTGTAGGGAAGCCCGCGGGGAGATGACGGCGGCGGAGCAGTGGGCGGTATATTTCCGGTATTTGACGGACCGGAACAAGCGGCAGAAGGTCAACGAGGTAATAGCGACCGAAGAGGGCATAGCGATGGCGAGCGAAGTATTGATAAGGATAAGCAAAGACGAGGCGGAGCGGGCGCGGCTGATGAGCGAGTGGAAGTACGTGGTAGACACCCAGAGCAAGGTCGTGCAGGCAAAACGGGAAATCGCCCGGAATTTCAAGCAACTCGGCATACCGGTTGAGCAAATAGCCCAGGGAACCGGGCTTTCCATCGAAGACATAGCAAAACTGTGAGTAAACGCAAAAATGCCATACGCCAAATTTCCGGATAAATTTTTATCTTGAAAAACAGCGCCTGGTACTTTTTTATAACGCGGAATTTTTTTTGAAATGTGAATTTTAAGACAAAAAAGCTTCGTAAGGAGTCAGGTAGCCTAAAACCTTGCGAGGCCGATTATTGATTTTAGCAACAATTTTGTCAAGCTGTTTTTGGGTAAGGTGTCGCCGTTCAGTAGAAATGAGCCCTATTTGCGTTCAGTAGAAATGCTACCCTGCGTTCAGTAGAAATGAACCATTCAAACGTCTGTTTTACAGGGTAACAATCGGA